>CAYVVR010000182.1:0-7683 GCA_964454655.1 uncultured Planctomycetaceae bacterium
CCGCCCATCGAATAATGCACGGCCGGGAAAATCTTCATGGGCTCTTCCCGCGGATCGACGCCCTGGAATTTTTCGTAGATCTCTAGGATTCCCCCGAGTTTCCGATCCAACACGTCGCGAGGAATGTGCGACACGTCGAGGTACACGCACAGACGGTCTTTCTCGACGCTCAGCCCTTCCTTCGTGCACACATTGAAGATCTCGCGTGTGGCGATGTCGCGAGGGACGAGGTTCCCGTATTTCGGATATCGCTCCTCCAAGAAGTAGTAGCGTTCGCTTTCCGGAATATCTCGCGGAGGGCGAGGATCTTGCGGCTTGCGAGGCACCCAAACGCGGCCGCCTTCGCCGCGCGCCGATTCACTCATCAATCGCAACTTGTCAGCCCCGGGAACCGCCGTCGGGTGTACCTGGATGAATTCGCCGTTTCCGTATTTCGCTCCGGCCTGGAACGTGCGGCTGGCGGCACTACCGGTACAAGCCATCGACATCGTCGAGCGACCGTACACCAGCCCGCACCCGCCCGAGGCGATCACGACGACCTCCGCCGGAAAAGCGCGGATCTCCATGCTCACCAAGTCTTGGGCGACGATACCGCAACATTCGCCGTGATCATCCAAAATCGGCGCCAGGTAGTCCCAAAACTCGAATTTCTTGACCAGGCCACCGACTTCCCAACGCCGCACCTGTTCGTCGAGTGCATACAACAACTGCTGGCCGGTCGTCGCTCCGGCGAAAGCCGTCCGCGGATACAACGTCCCCCCGAAACGACGCTGATCGCGAAAGCCTTCGGCCGTGCGGTTGAACGTTACGCCCAAGCGGTCCATCAGATCGATGATCCGCGGCGCCCAATCGGCCATTTCTTTCACCGGCGGTTGATGCTGAAGGAAGTCGCCGCCGTACACCGTATCGTCGAAATGTTTGTATTCCGAATCACCGAGCTGGCGGGTCAAACTGTTGACCGCATTGATTCCGCCTTGAGCGCAACAACTATGCGAGCGTTTGACCGGTGTGAGACTGAACAAATACACTTCCAAACCCAACTCGGCCAACTTCATCGTAGCCGAGAGACCGGCCAACCCGCCGCCGACGACAATCACCCGATGTTTCGCCATGGTCATGCCTTCCGACCGTTTCGTGTCGCGTTGTGTTTCCTTTGGTATCGCCGAAAAGATCGCTTTCCCGGTGCCCGCACACGTGTTGCCGTTCGTCCCGTTCAGAGAACGATCACTCGCCGTTCGAAGCGACTATGGTTCGCTCGCGACGCCATGATCGCTTTCGGGCCGGGGCGTCACTTGCCCTTCACGGGCAAACGTTCCCTGCTCGACTGCGACAAGTGATCGTCCACCGGTCACCGTCGGCGTCATCCCCAAGGGCGGCAGGAATTCGTCCCCGACCTGTTCCTGAGCCGCGGGCGAACGACTCGGCGGTTCCGCCACGAACATCCCTACCAATGCAGCGATCCCGATCGCCGCCATTGCAACCCCGATAATGCCGACCGGGATGTTCGCCGCGCGTTGCGCCCGTGGACCGGTCCAAATTCCCCACGTGATTCCGAACGTCCACAACCCGTTGACGAAGTGGTAAACGCAACTCAACACGCCGACCACATAAATCGCTTGCACGACGATCGACGCTTGAATCGCCTGCGCGGCGGTGTAAGCATTCGCGGGATCGAAGCGGTGACCTCCCAAGGGCTCGGCGACATGCTTCAACCACCAATCGAATTTGAACCAACCGTGCATGTGGAACACATGCCAGAAGATGAAGAAAAAGGCGATCACGCCGGTCCATCGTTGGAGCGAATATCGCCAGTTCCCCATGTACGGATACTGTTTGAGGTTTCGCTTGCCGCGCGAAACGATCATCATCCCGACGACGGCATGAAAGATGATCGGCAAGAAAATGAACGGCCATTCCAGCAGCATGATCGTGGTCGGGCCGAGCCGATGGATCATCCCCACCCGAAACTGGAAAATCTCGACGCCGTCGGCAATCGATGCATTCGTTGCGAGGTGGAAAACCAAAAACCCCCCGACCGGAATCAACCCGGTAAACGAATGCCAACGACGAAAGAAGAATTCATGTCGCCCGAAAAGGGAAGCCAAATCGACGTGCTGCGCCATGTGTCCATCCCAATCGGCTGCCCCCACATACGGGGCACAGCTCAAACAACAATGCATCACCGAAGACGTCGACCACCCGGCGACATTCACTCGTCGATGCCACCGAGCCTAGCGAAGTATAGTCATTCTTTTGCTGTCACCGCAAGCTGTCAAAAATCCACATTCCCCCACAACCGGCTTTTTTTGATTTCGTTGTCCACACCAAAAGCCGTCCTGATCTCGCCGCCTACCTGCCGTTTTGACAGTCGGGCCTCATTCGAGCCGTCGGACGGACGGTCCCGCTCTCGCGTCACCCCGCGTTCACCGACGTTCGTTTTTCTTCACAACCAATTGGCAAATCCGGTGTTGCGACGATTCGTCGGCGCACGGTAAACTACACTTGCAAGACGACTTACGGGTTGTGTCGACAAAGGCGCGCCGTTTGCACAACTCGGTCACAACGGAGGCAAGTCCCAAAGCATATCGCCACTTGGTTTCTCTCGGCATGACATTTTCGGGCGATGAAACTCGCGCAACCTCGGCTCCTGATCACCGACGATGACGCCAATCTTCGAGAAACGCTCAAGACGTTGCTCGAAGAGCGAGGCTATGCCACCGTCGCGGCAGAAGACGGCGAGCAGGCGATCAACATCGTCCGGCATGAAACGATTCATATCGTCCTGCTCGACATGCACATGCCGAGGTTGACCGGCCTCGAAACCTTGCAAGAGGTCAAACGTCTCAAGGCCTTGCTGCCCTGCATCCTGATGTCGGCAGAGCTCGACGATCAGATCATCGAGCGGGCGAAGCAGATTGCCTTCGACATCTTGGCCAAGCCGTTTTCGTTTCGACAGGTCGAGACGACCTTACAGCGTGCTCTGCAAGCGTGCTACCAGTGGCCGGACTTGGCGGACGAGGCGCACGCCGACCAGTGACGATCCGCCGCTCTTCCGCGAGCCGGCTTGCCGAACATCGACACTCGCGGCATTGGTGAGCTTTGAGTTTGCCGCGAAATTACTCGCCGAGCTTCCGGGCGTCTTGGTCGGGCGGATTTTCTGACGCCTCACCGGTTTCGGAGCGGTCGGCGTTTTCTTCTTCGGCTGCGTCTAGCTGCTCGGAATCGTCCCGCGTGATTTGACGATCCGTCGTCGTGCTGCGAGGCTCGGCGGCTTCCGTCCCGGGTACGATCGTCGGACCGGGAGTCGTCTCATCGATGATTTCTCGCAGTTCGTCCTGATCGATCACTTCTTTTTCGATCAACCGTTCGGCGATTGCTTTCAGTGTCGCGGCACGTTTCTTGAGGATCGTCCGCACGTCGTCCAAGGCCGTGCGAATGATCCGCCGAATCTCTTCGTCGATCTCGCGGGCGGTCGTTTCGCTGAACAGGGGCGTTTGAAACCCGGGGAACCCGTCCGCCGTATCGGAAGCGCGACGATACACGATCGGCCCCAAGCGACTCATCCCGAATTCCGTGACCATTCGCCGGGCAATCTCGGTCGCGCGATCCAGATCGTTCGCCGCCCCGGTCGAAATGTCGTCGCAGTTCATTTCCTCGGCCACCGTTCCGGCCAAGAGGACCTTGATATTCGACTCCAATTCCGCCTTCGTCCACAAGTAGCGATCACCCTCGGGACGCTGCATGGTATATCCCAACGCCTGCAATCCGCGGGGAATGATCGACACCTTGTGCACGGGATCGGTGTTCGGTAAGCACATGGCCAACAAAGCGTGGCCGCTTTCGTGGTAGGCCAATCGACGTTTTTCTTCCTCACCGATAACGCGTTTGCGCTTTTCCAAACCGGCGATGACCCGCTCGATCGCCTCGGTCAGCTCTTCCATGCCGACGGCTTCTTTGTTGTTTCGCGCTGCAAGCAAGGCTGCTTCGTTGATCAAGTTACTTAGGTCGGCGCCGACGAAACCGGGAGTCATCGCGGCCACCTTGGCCAAATCGACGGACGGATCGAGTTTGACTTCCTTCGCATGCACCTTGAGAATCGCTTCCCGTCCACGGATATCCGGTCGATCGACCAAGATATGCCGATCGAAGCGGCCGGGTCGCAACAAAGCGGGATCGAGCGTTTCGGGCCGGTTGGTGGCCGCAATCACGATCACACCGCTGTTGCTCGAAAAGCCGTCCATCTCGACCAGCAGGGCGTTGAGCGTCTGCTCTCGTTCGTCTTGGCCGCTGACGACGCTGGGCGCCCGCATCTTTCCCAGGGCGTCCAATTCATCAATGAAGACGATGCACGGCGCCTGCTGCTGCGCTTGCTGGAACATGTCACGCACTCGCGCAGCACCGACGCCGACGAACATTTCCACAAAATCGGAACCGGACAGGCTGAAGAAGGGAACGCCGGCCTCTCCCGCGATCGCTTTGGCCAAAAGCGTCTTACCGGTACCGGGCGGGCCGACCAGCAAAACTCCCTTGGGGATTCGCCCGCCCAACGCCTGGTACTTCTCAGGCTTTTTCAGAAACTCGACGATTTCGCGAACTTCCTCGACCGCCTCATCGACCCCGGCCACATCGTCGAAGGTGACGCCGATTTCTTCCTGTGCGTACATGCGTCCGCGACTTCGCCCGAATGCCATCGCCGACCCCGGCCCGCCGACGCGTCGCATGAGAAAGAACAGCACGACCACGAACAGCCCCAACAACAACAATTGCGGGCCGTATTCTTCCCAGAACGAGGGCGGCTCTCCACCCCGGACATTCGTAAAACCGTTGTCCAGGAACAAATTCAAGAGGGCGTTGTCGTCGTTGTTCAGCCCCAATCGTGCCGTCCGAAACGATACGGTTTCGACACCCTTCTTGCGATCTTCCGGTGCGAGGATCTCTCGATCCACCTTCCCGACGATTTCGGTCGGACGAATCACGATGTCCCGCAGGTTGCTGTAGCGCACCCGCAGTGTCGTCTTCATCTCGGTCCGTTCAAGCTCGATCGCCGCGTCCGGATTTTGTTCCGGTGCCCCCTGTTTCACGAGCCGCACCAACTCGGAATAGGGTATTTCGTCCGACGTCGGGGCGCGCACGAAACTCGCAATCAAGAGACTGATCGCCAAGCCGACCAGCATGTACCAGAGCAATCCCGGTCCGCGCGGCGGACGGCGTTCGCGATTCCGCCCCTTGCCTTTAGGCGAAGATTCTCGATCAGAACTACGTTTCGTATCGTCGGCCGGACTCATTCGATCTCCGTGATGGTTCAGCATCCCCGGACGACGAATCGTCGCCCGCCTTTCAAGACGTAAGCTTTCAGCTCAATTATGCCCCCTGTCCGGCGAACGACAACGCCGCGATACGCCACATGCCCCACTTTGCACCGCGAGTCAGTCGAAACGACCGCTCGCACGATTCGCGGCGACTATTCAACAGCAATCCTAAACATTACTGAATTACTAACCCTTTTTGCTTTTCGTAACCCGATATAAACAAAGCAGTTACGACTTTGACTCACGGGATTTTATGACCTATGAAGTGTAATAGGAAACATTCCACGCCGTGATTCGGCGTCGGTCTTTTGGTTTCAACTCATCTCCGATTCCCAATCTCGGGATGCTATATCGCAAAACAAACGGCGGTCCGATCCCTCGGACCGATGCGGCTTCGGCCGCTCAACGCCACGGATGCGGCTCAATCCACGGCCCAAACCAACGACGACAACCGATCGATCTCTTCCGATTCGACTTTTCCGAACAACCGTTCTTTTCGAGGTAATTCCGATGAGTGTGCGTCCGATTGTCCATCGCGCAGCAGCGTCTGCATTGACGTCGCAGGTGCGAGTCCAGCGTCAAAAGGCGACCGGCCTGACGGCAAGCGAACCCCCTAAAGAGGCGCAGGCCGACGTTCCCGATCCCAGCCGCGCCGGGTTCATCCCCACACCGGCTTCCGTTCCTTCGCCGGATCGCGCGGGCTTTATCCCCACGCCCGCTTCACTACCCGATCCCAGCCGCGCCGGGTTCATCCCCACACCGGCTTCTGTTCCTTCACCGGATCGTGCGGGCTTTATCCCCACGCCCGCGTCGCTGACCGATCCTCAGTCCGTCAACGGAGGAAATGGGGAAAGCGGCGGCGGACTCCCACCGCTCGGCCCCATCGACCGGGTGGCAACGCTCACTCCGGACGGTTCCGGAGGCCAACCTCAGCCTTTGCCGGGACCGGCTCCGGTGACTCGCAGCCAATGATCCAAGCCGGGCAAAATGCCCCTTGATGCAAGTTCCCCTTGCCATCGACCGTCGTGTTCCGAGCCGCGACTCTGCAACGCTTCCCGCAGAGCTCGCGGCTCACAAAATCCCCATCGCCCGATCGAGCCGTAAGCGTCGTAGCGCCGCATCGTAGACGGCCGCATAATAATTGTGGTTCGTCTCGGTCAACAGCCGCACGGCATCGAGAACCTCGGTGTTCGTGCCGGCCCCGACCGAAAAACGGTGGACGGCAATCCGGAGATTTTCTTGCGCTCGATCCAAAGCTTGTTGGGCGACCGAAAATCGCGCCAATGCCTCTTTGACGGCAAGCCACCGGCTACGGACTTCGATCTCGATTTCGCGTCGCACGTATTCCCGCGTGCGGCGTAGGGCTTCGGCCTCCCGGCAATACCCCATCGCCCTCGCCCGGCGAACCCCGCCGTCGTACGGCGTCCATTCCATCTTGAATCCCAAAGACCACAGGCCGTTAGGATCCAAATACGGGTTGTCGACATACGTATAGCCGCCGGTCACATCGAACTGAGGCCGCAATGCCGCCCTTTCAGCTTCGGCTCGGTATGCCAACGCCCGCGATTGAGCGTCGAATTGCCGGAGAATCGGCCGCCGAGAGTAAGCCGTTTGCAAACAGGCCTCCAAGTCGTCGGGCAAGGTCGGAGCGGGCAATTCGGCAAGTACGACCTCGCTGTTCCAGGGACGCCCTAACAACCGGTTGAGCCGAATCTTCGCGGTCGACAGGAGGCTTTCGGCCTGAATCACCCGTTGTCTCGCGTCGGCCAACGAAACCTCCGACGCCAATAGGTCGTTTCGAGCGGCAACCTGTGCTCGCACCATGTTGGCGACGTCGCGCACGTGCGACTCGAGGGCTTCCACTTCGGCACGAACGACTTCGAGTCGACGCTGCGCCGATAGGACCTCGACGTAGGCTTGCGCCACCTCGAGTTTGACCGTCAGCTTGAGTTCGCCGAACGTCGCTTCGATCTCTTCGATTCGAGCGCAGGCGGCGTTCTGATCGGCGCGAATTCGTCCGCCCGTCGACAGCGGCATTTGGCCATAGACCCCAGTCAGCAGAAAATCGGAATCCGAAAGTGGAATCCCCGCCGGCGGTACACCAGGCACCCCCGGCAGCTGGACGCTCGTCGACGGCGAATCCGAAAGGAACGTATACGCTGCGTTCCCAAACACCCGAGGGCGGTATTGCGCTCGCGCCGCGTTATATCCGGCCTGAGCCGCGTGCAGTCGTTCTTGCTCGGCTTGGATTCGGGGATCGACCGCCAACGCCAAAGACCATGCCTCGGGCAGGGTTTCCGCCGCACAGCGCGCATGAAGGCCCAGCAAACTCGAGCCGATCTGCCCGAGCACGAGCACCCACACGGCGAAACGA
>CAYVVR010000183.1:0-7679 GCA_964454655.1 uncultured Planctomycetaceae bacterium
ACGCTGAGCTTCGCGGCCGACGACGATTTCCCCATCGGCGAATCGGACGACGCTGGGAGTCAGGTTTTCGCCCGTCTCGTTGAGCACGACCGACGTCTTGCCTTCCTCGTCGAGATAGGCGACGACGGTGTTCGTCGTGCCCAAGTCGATGCCCACGGGTTTGGGAATGCCCATAAATCGACCGTCCGATTCGATGGTTATTCGACGACAAGCGATCGCCGGTCGCGGCTTTCCGCCCGGCGACCATTCCGCCTCATTTCCGGCGTGCCCGCGGGCACGGCTGCGGATGCCATACGGCGGTGGTCGAGAGAATCTCGCGAAAAAGCAAGAGGAGAATCTCTCTCTGTTCCTATTCTGACTCTACTTGGCGAGTGGTGCCAAGACAACCGCCGACCGCGCCGGAGCGGCGAGCCGAAACGTCCTCTGGCGACTGTCAGGGAACGCGGAACACGGCCTGAACCCGCGAAATCGTCTCGCCGGCTTTGAACGAGTGCCGACCCGGACGGTAGTTGAGGTAAAGACGATCGACGGCCCGTCCACGCTCGGTTTTGCCGGCTCCGCGATAAGCGACCGACGCGCCTCGCGACAGCTCGATGCGGAGTTTGTCGTCGATTTGGATGCTGCGAGCCGTCGGCCAGTCGTAGGCGCCCTTTCCATGGGCGGGGATGTGGTACACGGCAACGCCGTCGATCTTCAGCGTGCGACGGCCGCGTTCGAAAATCCAGTCGGTATTGTTCAGTATTCCGATTAATCCGGTGGCGATGGTGCCGGTCGTCGTGTTTTGTTGGGCGGTTAGCGTTTCGGTAAAGGTCAGCGTTCCGTCGCTCTTCGATTCCAAGAGAATATCTGCCGAGACGGCGCCGCCGTGCGACAGGATCAGTCTTGCTTGGAACGACGTGTCGGGAAGCTTCGTATTCACCCGCGGAAACCGGGCGGACACGATCTTGACCGGCAGCGGTCGGCCGTCAGCGGCCGAGTTCACGCTGCCGATCAGGCTGCGAGCGGTCGGATCGATCAAACGGTCTTCGTGTTGCGGCAACCATTGAATAAGCGGTTGCGAACCCCAGCTTACCGAATGAATTGCCTTGGGCGTTCGATGGAGCAAGATTTTGCCTTCTTCGAGTCGGAGGATGCCCAACGGCGGATAGAACACATGTCTTGGATCGGGAGTCGGTGCGAAATGCAGGTGAAGCCACACCCGAGCCAAGGCCGATGCGATATCGGTTTGGGTCGACGGGAAAAAGTATTGATCGGGGTGATAAACGGCGCCCTCGGGCGAGCGGGCTTGCATCCGTTCGATGATCTCGACCGTGCGGCGAAGCAACGGCCATGCATCTTGATCGTGAAGGTACACATATATCAAGGCGTGCCGCGTCAACGAAATGGGCTGACGGAACAGCGTCCAATCTTGACCGCTGGGATACACGTAGCTGCCGTCGGGCGTGATGAACCATTTCAGGTTGTCGTAAAGCCCCTGGGCGTTGTAGGTAAGCGCATCGGGTACCCGTCGGCCGGTCATCCGGAAATCGGTTGCGGCCGCCAAAGACAAGGCGAAACATCCCATGTAGTCGGGATGAATGAAGCCGTGGTTTTCGAGAGTGAAATCGTCGAACACGTTGGCGCCGAGAAATTGTTCGCGGATGGGACGCCCATCGACGATCGTGTTCAGGTTTGCATCGGCCGGCCGCAGGAACGACGAGAGCGCCCATTGCCGATGTTGTCGTTCCCACTCGGCGAAACGGGGATCATCCGGCATCAGCAGCATGGCGGTCGAAAGCACCTGCGAGTTCCAGGCGTTTTCTTCGGCCTTCGTGTCGTGCCGAAGCTGAATCGGCGGCTCGGCGTTTGCAATGCGTTCGGCCTCGTGGCGGACGACTTTTCGCACGCCCTCTTGAAGTTCGGCAGGAAGATCGTCCCAAACGAACCACGCTCCGCGACCGAGCATTTGGGTCCAGTGTGCCGATTGCCAGTGGTCGCCCCAGGGACGCCCGTCGTCGGTCGTGCGCGTACCCGTCTTGTGCGTTTCGACCAGGTAACGCATCATCGGCACGATGGTTTCACGCAATAACGCTTCACGCGACACACCGACGACGGCCGGATCGTACGGTCCGTACCGATACAAAAAGCAAAAGGCTTGCAGAGCCCCGGTATTCGGACGAATCCAGTGCTCCACGCTGCGGCTTTCGGTGAGCAATTTTCGCTGGGGATCGTCGTGCCACGGATGCACCAAGCCCAATAAGTAATGGGCTTGGCGCATGGTGCACACGTACAGGCGATCGCATACCGCTTGCACCTCGGGTGAGGTGATCTCGGGAAGGTGCGGTCGCATCGGCGCTTCGGCCGCCGAGACGCCACGCCCGCCCGTCGAGAACGACCCCATCACAAGAACGATCGTTGCTAACACGGTCGTCGTTCGGACCGGCGGTCGCTCGCTTCGTCGGTATTCCCCCGATGCGCGTTGGTTACGCATGGTGCTCCCTCCTGTCGGCGGCAAGTTTGCGGTGGATTGGAACAGAAAGAATGATCGGGGGGGCGAACATGCGGCTTACTTGGTCGAGGCGCGAACGGAATACGTGCCCGCGGAAGCGTTGAAGGTCAACGTTCCGTCGTCGTTTCGTGTCGCGTCGATCGCCGAGCCGTCGCCGTCGAGAATTTCGACACGCGCGAATTTTTCCGGCACGCGCAGGCGGAGCGTTCCGGCTGCGGAGGGCGTCAAGGTCGCCTCCAGCGAGTCGGGCGTCCACGCGATAGAGACACCGACGTTGCCGCGTGCTCGCAATCCTTCGATGCTACCGCGGGGCCATGCGTCGGGAACCGCAGGCAACAAGCTGATTTCGCCGCCGTGGCTTTGCAACAACATCTGGGCGATTCCCATCGTGCCGCCGAAGTTGCCGTCGATTTGGAACGGCGGGCAACTGTCGAACATGTTCGGCAGCGTGCTTCGGGTGACGAGTTCGCCGAACAGCTTGTGCGCGCGGTTGCCGTCGCCGAAACGCGCCCACAGGCTGATCTTCCAGGCCTTGCTCCAGCCGGTTCCGCCGTCGCCGCGGAATTCCAGCGACTTGCGTGCGGCGGCGCACAGCACGGGCGTGCCTCGCAGGGTGATTTCTTCACCGGGGAAAACACCCCATAGGTGCGACACGTGTCGATGCTTGTTGTTCGGATCGTCCTTATCTTCGAGCCATTCTTGGAGTTGGCCGTATTTGCCGATTTGATTCGGCGCGATCCGCGAACGCATGTCGAGCAGTTGCTTGCGGAATTCGGGATCGACGTCGAGAATCTCGGCGGCCTTGGCCGTGGCGCCGAACAAGTAGCGGATGATTTGATGATCCATCGTCGGCCCCATGACCAGCCCGCCTTGCTCGGGCGAGTTGGATGGTCCCGAGATCAACCAGTGTTCCGGCGACCGCGGATCTTCCACGAGATAATGTGTGAAGAACTCGCAAGCCTTTTTCATGATCGGGTAGGCGCGTTCGGCGAGAAACTTCCGGTCTTGGGTGTATTCGTAATGCCACCACAAATGCTGGCACAACCAAGCGCCGCCGGTCGGCCAAATGCCGTGATTCGAGGCGTTGATAGGCGCCGTTCCCCGCCACAGGTCGAAGTTGTGGTGAAGCACCCAACCGGGGGCGTCGTAATGGGCCTTGGCCGTTCGAGCGCCGGAGATGACCAACTCGTCAAGGACATCGAAGAGAGGTTCGGTGCATTCCGAAAGGTTGCACACTTCGGCCGGCCAGTAATTCATTTCGACGTTGATGTTCGTCGTGTATTTCGACTCCCACGGCGGCGTCAGACTTTCGTTCCAAATGCCTTGCAAGTTGGCCGGTTGACTGCCGGGGCGACTGCTCGACATCAACAAGTAACGCCCGAACTGGAAGTACAGAACCGCAAGCCCGGGGTCGTCCTGCTTGCCGAAGTCGCGGATTCGTTGATCCGTCGTTTGTTGAGCCGCTTCGGTTTCAGGCAGCGAAAACCGCACGCGATCGAACAAGGAACGATAGTCTTCGAGGTGACGGGCCAGCAGCTTCGCGTAGGGCAGCGCATGGGCCTTTTCGAGAACCTCGACACATCGGGCGGACGGATTGCCCCCGACGTCTTCGAAATCGCGGTAATTGGTCGCCGCCGTCAGCAGGATCGTTACGGCGTCGGCATCGCGGACACGCAACGTACCGTCGACGGCTTCAAGCGAGCCGCCTTCGGGACGGACGGCTGCACGGGCCTCGAACCGGATGACGCTCGGCAGCCCTTCGTTCGTGCGTTTGCTGACGTAGTCGGCGACGCGGCCGCGGAGAATGATCGTGTCGTCGGCAACCCGCACGTCGTGTTCGGCATGAGGCGTTTCAAGCGAGGCTGCGAATCCAACCGCCCCCGGCTTGTCGGCTTCGATCCGCACGACGATGACTTGATCGGGATAGCTGGCAAACACGGTTCGCGTGTAGGTCGTATCGCCGATGCGGTAGGTCGTCACGGCTCGACCCGACGCCAAATCGAGCTCCCGTCGATAATCGGCGATGTCTTGGGAATCGCCGAGATCCAGGTACAAGTCGCCGCACGGCTGATACGGCGTTTGCCGGAGCGGAACGCTCATGAAGTGTTCCGCCGCCAGGGCTTCGGCCTCGCGTTGCTTTCCTTCGAACAAAAGGCGGCGGATTTCAGGCAGGTATTCGGCGGCACCGGGATGCGAGTAGTCGTGCGGTGAACCGGCCCAAACGGTATCTTCGTTGAACTGAATTCGTTCCCGATCCGTTTTTCCGAACACCATGGCACCGAGCCGGCCGTTGCCGATCGGCAGGGCTTCGGTCCATTTGTTCGCCGGTTCGTCATACCACAACTTGAGGGAATCGTCTGCCTCGACGGCGTACATCCAGCCGAACGCGGCCGTCAACAAGACGACGATGCCGAATCGTCGGATCGCGGAAGACTCGATGCGTTTCATGGGTGGCACTCTCTTTCGTTCGATATTCGGGAGAAACGAACCCTTCGGAATGGTCGCCTCCGAAGGCGACCGGCCGAAAGGTTCGTCGAGAAAACGGCATGCCGAAAAGGACGCGGTTTGGTTACTCGATTTCGGCGCGATAGGTTTTGCCCGCGTGAACGATGATTTCCCAACGACCGTCCGCCGTGCGTCCGGCGGTGAAATCGCCGTCTCCAGCCGTCCACTTTATTTGTTCGACGCCCTTCGGGAAACGGACAAAATGCCGTCCGTCGCTTGCGGGACGGAAAACGACACGCGTCGGTTTCTCGTTTTTCCAGTCGATATCGACTTCGAGGTTACCGCGGGCGCGGAGCCCGGAGACCGAGCCGCTTTTCCAATGCGCCATGGGCCAAGCGGGCAGGATGGCGATTTCTCCGGCATGGCTTTGCAGCAACATTTCGGCCAGCCCCGCAGTGCCGCCGAAATTGCCGTCGATTTGGAACGGCGGATGCGTGTCGAACAAGTTCGGCAACGTCGATTTGACAAGCAACGCTTGAACGTTTTCGTAGGTCTTCTCGGCATCTTCCAGGCGCGCCCAGAAGTTGATGATCCAAGCTCGGCTCCAGCCCGTATGCCCGCCGCCGTGGGCCAGGCGGTATTCCAAGGTCTTTCGGGCGGCCTCGGCGTAATGGGGCGTTTCGGCCGGCGAGAATTGATGCCCGGGATGCAACCCGAACAAGTGCGACACGTGACGATGGCCCGGTGACGGTTCGGCGAACGGTTCGGCCCATTCCATCAGACGGCCGTCGTCGCCGATCTTCGGCAGGGCGAGATTGTCGCGGGTTTCGCGGACGCGTCGCGTGAATGCGTCGTCGATCCCGAGCACATCGGCGGCATCGAGGAGATTCGTGAACAAGTCCCAGATGATTTCCTGATCCATCGCGCAGCCCATCGACAAGTGAGCTTTCTTGCCGTCGGGAGTGGCAAACACGTTTTCGGGGGAAGTCGACGGTCCCGAGACCAGTTTGCCGGTTTTCGGATCTTCGCAGAGCCAGTCGAGGCAGAACTCGGCGGCTTCCCGCATGACGGGATAACCTCGCTCGCGAAGGAATTCGGTATCGTGCGTGTACAGGTAATGTTCCCAGAAGTGTCGCACACACCAGGCGGCGCCCATCGGCCACATACCGTAACCCGGTTTGCCGACGGGACTGGTCCACCACCAGGCGTCGGTGGTGTGATGGGCCACGAAGCCGCCGCAATTGTACACGTCGCGGGCTGTCTTACGGCCTCGCGGACGAAGATTGTCCACCAAGTCGAAGAACGGTTCGTGGCACTCGCTCAGGTTGCACACCTCGGCCGGCCAGTAGTTCATTTGGATGTTGATGTTGATGTGGTAATCGCAGTTCCACGGCGCGTTGATGTGCTCGCACCAAAGTCCTTGCAGATTCGAGGGCATGCACCCGGGACGCGAACAACTGATCAGCAAATAGCGGCCGAATTGAAAATAAAGAGCCACCAAGCCCGGATCGTCGGCGCCCGCTTTGACCGCATTCAAACGTTCGTCCGTCGGGATCGACGACTTGTCGGGCCCGTCGATCGATAGCGAGACCCGGTTGAACAGACGGGCGTGTTCGGCGACGTGGTCGACCAGCAACGTGCTGTAGCCCCGCTTGGCGGCCGCTGCAATCCAATCGCGGCACTGTTGCAACGGATCGTCGCGATTGTACGTCGTGGCGGCGGCCAAAAGGAGCGTCAGCGTGTCGGCGCGTTCGACTTTCAAGGCGCCGTCTTCGGCGACGATCTGCCCGTTCTCGGGGATTGCTTTGAGCAAGGCCTCGTAGAATACGCCGGGAAATTGTTTTCCGGCATCGACCTGGCCGTGCATGCGAAGACCGTCGTCGCCGACGCACTCGGTCGTGAAATTCTCGGGCCGGTCCAGGTGCAACGTGCACGAAATGCTACCGGGGCGGTCGGCTTCCAGTCGCACGACCAACACCTGGTCGACCGGCGAGCTGAACACGGTTCGCCGATACCGGACGCCTTGGTACGAGTATTCGACCGAGGCGATCGCCTTCGACAGGTCGAGACGTCGCACGTAGTCGGCGACGTCTTTATGGCCCAAATCGATTTTCAGGTCGCCCAGGGTTTGGTAACTGCGGACCCAACGCGGCCCGAGAAACTCACGCTGGACGAGCGCCTCGGCCTCGACGTAACGGCCTTCGAAACAAAGTTGCCGAGCCTCGTCAAGAAACCGGTAGGCTCCCTTGCGGTCGCGATCGGCCGGAGAACCCGCCCACACGGTGTCTTCGTTCAGTTGGATGCGCTCTTGGTCGGTCTTGCCGAAGACCATTGCGCCGAGACGTCCGTTGCCGACCGGCAACGCCTCGGTCCACTTGGCGGCCGGTTGCTTGTACCAGAGTACCGGCGGTTGGGCGGCGGAAGCCTCTGCCCATGCGAAGCCGGCGACGACGATCGACAAGCCGAGCGACAACCGTTGAAGTAGCGTGCTGTGTTTCATAGCGGTCCTGCTGCGGTTGGGGGGAAGAAACTCGAACAGGCGATTCAGCGGGCAATCCGGACGGTGCCCAAGGGATACCAGCCGTCGGGCAAGCGTCCTTCGATGCCCAGTTGAACAACGGGTTTGATTGTATTGTCCACAATGCTAATGTCTAGGGTGTAAGAGCCGGCGGGAAGGTCTGCAGGCAAAGGAACCTCGGCGCGGCATTCCGCCGGCGGTCCCGGCGGAAGATCCGGCGGATTTTCC
>CAYVVR010000184.1:0-7673 GCA_964454655.1 uncultured Planctomycetaceae bacterium
GTGCAAAACTGATTCCGACGTTTTGAGGCCCCACGCGATGAGATCGACGGCGGACCGACGCGGCCGTCGTGCCGTGTCGGCCGCGTTTACTCATGTCGGCGTGTCATTGAGACGGTTCATCGCCAGACCGGTTCGGTGAACGGCGGCACACCCTTGGTTCCGGCGTTGCGTTGGATAGCTCCGCGGACACCCAACGTCTCGGGATGCCGCGCGATCTTGTCGCTGAATACCCGCATGTCGTTGAGAATCGGCTTCACCTGTTTGGTGATCTCTTCGACGTTTGCCAGCGTTCGGTTCACGCGATCGTACAGTTCACGATCGTGAATCAACTGGGCCAGCGAGCCGTCGCTGCGGTTGAGCGACTGCGAGAAGGTTTCCAATTCGGTCATCACGGCGTCTAGCTTAGCCAGGCTCGAATCGATGCGGGTGACCAGCGATCCGCCGCGTTCCGACAGCGGCTCAGTAAATCCTCGCAGGTTCGACAGGTTTTCGTTCGCCAACCCGACCGTTTGATCCAAGCCTTTGAGCGTCGTTTGCAAATCGTCGATCAACGTGGGCACACGGTCGAGCGATTCCCGCAAGCGCTGCTTGAGCTCGGGATCGCCGACGATATCGTTCGTGTTCGCCACGGTCTCGCGGGCCAAAGCGACGGTTTCATCGGCGTTGGCCAAAATGCGACTGATGCGGTCGTGGTTTTCGTCGAGCATCTCGTTGATCGTCCGCATCGTCTTCTGGAGTTCTTGGCTCGTTCCCGCCACCGAATCGACCGCCGTGGCGAGGCGTTGTTGCATCTCTTCGACAACTTTGACCGGGTCGATCGCCAACACCCCGGGAATCGTCTCCCCCGGTTCGACCGGCGTGCTCGGAAGCTGATCGGCATTCGTCGCCCGCGTGAACTCGAGTGTCGAATCGCCCAACAGCGCCTGGTTCAAGCGACACACTTCGTTGTGTCGAATGACGTACTTTCGATCAATTTTGGCGGTAACAAGCACGGTGCCGTCTTCTTGCAAAGCGACGTCTTCGACTTGCCCGATGAGAATGCCGCTTTTGCGCAACGGCGATTTTCGACTGACCCCCGGCGCCTGATCGAACCGGATGTAGATCGTGTACTGATCGGGGAACGGCCATTTCCACTCCCCGAACGTGACGATCAAGATCGCCGTGATGATGATGCTGGCCAGCACCATCACGCCGATGCGGAACTGGGCGATGCGTTCATCCATGGTTCGCCTCTTCGCGTTGTTTTCTCATTTCCATCAGGCGCTCGCCGGCTTCGCCGCGGACGAATTGCCTCACGCGCGGATCGCCGGCCTGCTCGATCGCCGCCGACGGGCCGTCGTACAGCACTTGCGGTTCGTCGGGCTTCAGCCGGGCGACGGGATACAACATCACCGTGCGATCGGCGACCTTCTGCGCGGTGCGCATGTCGTGCGTCACGATGATTCCCGTCACGGGATGCTTCTTGCGCACGGCAAGCATCAGTTCGTTGACCACATCGCTCATGATCGGATCGAGGCCGGTGGTCGGCTCATCGTAGAGGACGACCTCCGGTTCCAAGGCCAGCGCTCGGGCGAGCCCCACCCGCTTGCGCATTCCTCCCGAAAGCTCGGCGGGCTTTTTCGTCACCACCGAGTCGGGCAATCCGACCTCGGCCAACAATCGCGAGACGATGGCGCGAATTTCGTCCTCGCTTTTGTCGGTGTGCTGCCTGAGAGGAAAGGCCACGTTGTCGCCGATCGTCATGCTGTCGAACAGGGCCGCTTGTTGGAAGACGAACCCGAACCGCACCCGCACCTTGGTCAACTCTTGCCGCGACAAGCCCGCCAAATCAATGCCGTCGAAGCGGATCGTGCCCATCGTGGGCTTCAGCAGGCCCATGATGGTTTTCAAGAGCACGGTCTTGCCGCAACCGCTTTCGCCCAAGATGGCGACCGTTTCGCCGCGTCGAAAGCGCAGGTCGATCCCTCGCAGCACGACCTGGCGGCCGAACCGCATCGTCAATCGTTCGATGGCCAAGATCGGCCGATCGTCGGCATCGTGTTGTTCCGCGCCGTGCGAGGTCATGGCGGTTGCGTCAAATCAATCGGGGGCCTTCCGGCCAGAAGGTGAAGTACACGGCATCCAAGGCGATTCCCAACAACAAATCGAGCAGCAAGATGATGACGAAACTGGTGACGAACGCCGAGGTCGCCGCCCGCCCGACGCCTTCGGCTCCCGGATCGCAATTGAACCCGTGATGGCATCCGATCAGGGCGATCGCCGCACCGAAGAACAAACTCTTGAACAGCCCGACGAACATATCCCACAACGCCACATAGTTGGCCGAGTTTTGCAGGTAATAGAAGGCGTCGATGTCGAGGATATGCACGCTGTAGAAATAGCCGCCCACCACGCCCATGAAATCGGCCATGATGGTCAAACAGGGAATGAGTACCAAGCACCCCAAGAACCGCGGCACGACCAGGTAATGGATGGGATCGGCGCCCATGACGGTCAAGGCGTCGATCTGCTCGGTGACGCGCATGGTCCCCAACTCGGCAGCCATCGCCCCGCCGATACGACCGGCCAACATCGTGGCCGCCAGCACGGGCCCCAACTCGCGGACGAGCGACATGTTGATGACCGCCCCCAGCCGCGTTTCGAGGTTCAGCATCCGAAACTGCTGATAGCTTTGGACGGAAAGCACCATCCCGATGAACGTCCCCGTCAGGGCGACCACCGGAAGACTCAACACGCCGATCTGGTAGAAATTCCAGATGATCGTTTCGCGTTTGGGCGCCTTACTGAACAACCAGCGCATCGTCCACCAGGTGAACATGGCGAAACTTCCCAACGCCGCGACCGCGTCGATCACCCGGTCGCCCACATCGGCCACCCACTCGGCGACCGGCCCGCCGGGCAATTCCGTTTCGTCGGGATAGATCACCTGATTTCCGTCGGCCATCGGGGTCGTGCTCGCGTTCGTTGTCTCGAAGGAAGGTTTCGCACTCGCCTCTCGGCGCAGCGCGCGCTTCCCGGGCGCGCTGACGCACCGTGTTTCCTACTTTCGACGCAAACACCTTTGCGGCTTGAAGCGATTTTGCCGGACAGCGAACACAGGAAACCTGCGCCTCCCAGGAAAGCATCTCGCACAACCAAAAAGCCCGCCGCTCCTGGAGAATCTGCGAAGACCAGGAGCAACGGGCAATATGGCTAAACAACCCAGATTTCTAGAAGCGGCGACGAACGCCGTTTATGGCAATCAGCCTTCGGCTTTCCACAGGCCGTGCAGGTTGCAGTACGCCCGGGCGGTGACCTTTTCGCCGGGGCAGTCGAAGGTGGCCTGCGGCGGGCTGTCCGGCGACAGGTCGGCCCGAAGCACCTGGTTTCCGTAGATCAGCTCGATCCACTCGATCAGGTGGTCGGCCCCCATCGGATGCTCGACGCTACCGACGGTCACGATCACCTTGCCACCTTCTCGCTTGATCACCGGCACGTGCTTTTCTTGGGCGGCGTCGGTGGTGTTCTCGGCCTGGAGCTGCATCGGCTGGTTGCAGCAGGTCAGGGTGCCCGCCCCGGCTCGCAACACTTCGACCTCGTTCCCACACACTGCACACACGTAAACCTGACGCACTTCAGCCATGTTTCCCTCCAAAAGGCGAAAGAGACTTCGAATCGTTCGATACCGGCGACCAAGACGACGTCTACGTCTCGGCCGACTTTCACGACGTGAGCGTCCACTTGATCCAGGACGCCGACATTATAGCGACCCGGGAAAGCGTCTACCGGGGAATTCGCCGCCTAACGCCGGTCCTATCCGCCGAACGGCCAAGCTGTTTCGTCGACGACCGACCCGCGAACATTTGCCGTGACACGCAGCACTGTCGACAATATCATTCCCGGCCCAAGCGCCGCCGAAGACAACCCCATTGCGGCGGAATCGCCCCGTAAAATTCCGTCTCGCCCGTTCCGTTCCCATCATCCCACGAGGAAACCATGAGCGAAAAACGCAATTTTGTTTCTCGACGAGGCTTCGTGACGCGAGCCGGACTGCTCGGCGGCGGGATGCTGCTGCCCACGCTTGCCGTCCGACGCACCGCGGCCGACGATACTGCACCGGTCGTCGAACCCGCCGAACCGCTTCCCACTCGGACACTTGGTCGAACCGACGAAAAGGTCTCGTTGATGACCCTCGGCACGGCCCCCTGCGGCAACGCCGAAGGCGTCACGTACGAACAAATTGCCGACATCGTGCGGGCGGCCGTCGACTTGGGCATCAACTCGGTCGACACGGCCCCTGCTTACCAAAAGGCCGAAGAAGGCGTCGGCCTTGCCACCCGCGACAAGGCGCTTCGCGAAAAGATCTTCCTGGCCACCAAGGTCCCGGCCGACACCATCGACGAGGCCGAACGGTCGCTTGCCCGCTCGCTAAAACTGCTGCAAACCGATTACGTCGACCTGCTGTACTACCACAGCGTCGGCAACCGCAAAGTCGAACACGCCCTGGACGAAGACGGCGTATTCACCTGGCTGCTCAAGCAAAAGAAGGCGGGCAAATGCCGCTTCGTGGGCATCTCGGGACACAACCTTCCCGATCGGTTTCCCCGCTTCCTCGAAACCGGCGAAGTCGACGTGCTGTTGGTCGCCTTGAACTTCGCCGACTACCACACCTACGGCTTCGAACAAAAGGTTCTTCCATTGGCGCGGAAGCACAACGTGGGTATCGTCGCCATGAAGACGCTCGGCGGCGCCCGCCGGAGTGCCGGAAGTTACCGCAACCCCGATTCGGTGGGCGAACTGGACGCCGAGCTGGTCGAATCGGCCTTCCGCTACGCGTTGAGCATCGAAGGCGTCGCCACGGCGAATATCGGCATCAACAGCATCGCCCAATTGAAAAAGGACGTCGAGCTCGTCCGCCGCTTCCGGCCGCTCGAACCGGCAGAACGCGAACGTCTGCTGGCCTTGGGCAAGTCGATCGCCGAAACCTGGGGACCTCATTTCGGCCCGGTGACCGAAAAGGCGTAGGCGATCGCCCGACGCGTGCCCATTGCCGATGCCGGCGGCGCGAAGGTCGGTCGTACCTTTTGCCGCTTGGGGTGCGTCATGGATTCTTCGTACACCGCCGACCACGATTCGGCCTTCGTCCGCGATCTCGCGTTGTGGCGACATCGCGGACTCCATGTGTTGTGCAAGCCGATCGGCCCTCGCTGCAACCTGCGGTGCCGATACTGCTTCTATCTCGAAAAAGAATCGCTCTATCCCGACGAAACGTCGTGGCGCATGTCGCCGGAAACGCTCGAGGCCTTCACGCAACAGTACGTCGAGGCCCAACCGCCGCGCATGCGTGAAATCACCTTCGCCTTTCAAGGCGGAGAGCCGACCTTGATGGGCTTGGAGTTCTTCCGCCTGGCGGTCGCGTTGCAAAAGAAGTACGTTCCGCCGTCGATGCGCGTGCGCAACACCCTGCAAACCAACGGCGTGTTGCTCGACGACGCGTGGTGCCGTTTCCTCGCCGAGAACGACTTTTTGGTCGGCCTGTCGATCGACGGCCCGCGCGAACTGCATGATGCCTTTCGGAAAGATCTCCGCGGCGAAGGAACGTTCGACCGCGTCGACGCGGCCTTGGATCGGCTCCGCTCGCACAAAACGGCATTCAACGCGTTGGTGTGCGTCCATCGGGCAAATGCCGCAGCAGGTCGCGCGGTGTACCGGTTCTTGCGGCAACGCGGCGTTCGGCACATCCAGTTCATTCCGATCGTCGTCCCCACGCCTGCGGCCGCCGATGCCGTCCGCCGCTTCGCACCGACGGCATCTTGCCGTTCCGAGGAGTCGCCTGCCGCGCACCCCGAGGACGACGCCGGCGCCGTAGTCGACTTCAGCGTGACGCCTGAACAATACGGGCAATTCCTGATCGACGTCTTCGAACAGTGGATCGCCGATCGCGACGTGGGGCGTGTTTTCATCCGCGATTTCGACCAGGCCCTAAGCACTTGGCTCGGGCGCGGCGCCGACTTGTGCGTGTATGCGTCTGAATGCGGCCGCGCTTTGGCGCTTGAGCACAACGGCGACCTCTACGCCTGCGATCATTTTGTCGACGATGCACACTATCTCGGCAACATTCACGACACGTCGCTGGCGGTCTTGGCAAACTGCGAATCGCAATATCGGTTCGGACGCGCCAAGCGGACGTCGCTTCCCGAGCAATGCCGACGTTGCGACGTGCTGCACCTTTGCCGAGGCGGCTGCCCGAAGGATCGCATCCGCTTCACACCCGACGGTGAACCGGGCTTGAATTACCTGTGCGAGGGCTATCGCTTGTTCTTCCGGCACACCGCACCGACGTTCCGTCGCATGGCCGACGCCGTCCGAAGCGGCAAGACGGCCGCTGCGATCTTCCGTTCCGCCCCACGGAACGACAAGCGGCAACGATCCGAGCACACCGCCGTTGCCCGCAACGCCCCCTGCCCCTGCGGATCGGGCAAAAAATACAAACACTGTTGCGGCAAGCTGCCGCGGCGACCATCATGACAAGCGCCGACACGCATCACCGTGCCTGATTCGAGAGGCCACCCATGATCGATATCGCGTACTTGTCGCGGGGATTGGCGGCGCTTTCCCGCGCCCATCGGGCGGGCGCCATGGCCGGTCATCTCGGCGCCGCCGTCTTGGCGGGTTACTTCTTCGCCGAAGATCATCCCGACCTCGACCCGGCCGTGATCGATGCGATCCGCCGTGAGATGGATCGCATCATCGACGGCGAAGAAACCGTTTGGTTCAACCCGCAGGCGAAAGGCATCACCATCCGCGAGCTGTTCGCGCCGCCCCCCGAGGCGTCGCCGGCCGAAAACGTATCCGAGCGAATCGATCGCGCTTTGCAGCCGAGCCTGGCGAAGCTCCGGCAATCGGGGCACAACGTGATTTTCGCGAGTCTGGCCGTGCGCGCGGTGCGGGACCATCCGCAAACGGCGACCGAATGGGCACTGACGGGCGTGGAACGGTTGCTCCACTTGTTCGACAACGCCGGCCCCGGACGTGCCTATTTGGGGAAAGAACGCGGCTGGTGTTCGGCCGATGCCGTCCCCCTTGATTCGGACGACGGCGTTTCGCCTTCCGATGACATCGACGCGATGGTCTCGCAACTCACCGATCGCCTGATCGCCGAAGCTGCTTGTCGACGCCAAGGCGTCGGCGGCTTGTTCCACATCATCAATCATGCCGCCGGGATTCACGAACTGGCGATGCGCGGCTACCGATCGACCGCCCGCAAGGCCCTGGCAGCTTGGTGGACACAGTTGCGCATCTGGCTGGCCTTACCGAACCTGGAAGCCGAACTCGGCAAACTCGAAAAAGCCGAGGCCGACCCTCGCACGGCCGCCTACTGGGAAGATGCACGCAGCCGCAATTCGACGCAGTTTTCCGGCTGGTTGACGCACCGCCTGAAGACGCTTTACGGCTTTTTCAGCCTATGGCCCGCCCTACCCGCCGAGAAACGCCCGCAGGCCCTGGACCGGTTCTTGTACTTGATGCGCTGACGGCCCGCCGTCCCTTGACGACCGGCGCACGAGACTTGAAGGCGCTTTCAACACGGCGAAAACCAACTCAAATTCGTCGTCGGCGCAGCGAAAAGTCCCCGAACAGCGCAGTCGCCGTCCGAGGACTTTCGGCAGTGCGGGAAAGAGGATTTGAACCTCCAC
>CAYVVR010000185.1:0-7665 GCA_964454655.1 uncultured Planctomycetaceae bacterium
GTGCTGGGCAACCGCGAGTACGCGTTTTGTCTGCATAACGAACGCGAGCTACGAGATTTCTTCACGCGGCACGTTCCCCGTATTTCGTAATGCCGAAAAGGCGGTGCCCGCATAGGGTCAGCGATTACCGGCCTCGGCCGAGTATTCGGCGGTGACGGTGGTACTGATCCCCCCGCGAGGCGTGAAGGCCGCTCGAATCTGCATCCATTTGGGTTGCAACACGGCCACGAGGTCGTCCAAGATGCGGTTCGTCACGTTCTCGTAGAAGATTCCTTCGTTCCGGAACCGCTGGAGATAGAACTTCAAACTTTTCAATTCGACGCACTTCTCGGCCGGAATGTACGTGATCGTCAACGTGCCGAAATCGGGCTGCCCCGTTCGCGGACACACCGACGTGAACTCCGGCTGCACGATCTCGATCGTGTAGTCCCGGCCGGGATAGCTGTTGTCGAAGGTTTCCAGAATATCGCGGAACGACTCGCTCACGGTTCGCTCTCCTTTTCTCTTCCCCCTTATTGTGGCATGATGGAACGTTTGGGGGAAGTGGCAGAAAGCGAGCCGAGGGCCGCCGCAACGGGCGATGCCGCACCGACGGTGAGTCGCCATTTACCTGTGATTTCCTCGCTCGCAAGACACCGACATCATTCACCCACGACGCGCGACTGAAAACATGAACGAAAAAGCCGTCGCTCTCCTCTCGGGAGGGCTCGATTCCACGACCGCCGCCGCCATCGCCGTCGCCGACGGATTCGACGTCGCCGCCTTGACGATCGACTACGGACAACGCCACCGTTACGAACTGGAGGCCGCCCGTCGCGTGGCGCAGTCGTTGGGAATCACGCGGCACGTCGTGTTGAAGGTCGATTTGTCGGCTTTCGGAGGCAGTGCCCTGACCGATGGGATCGACGTCCCCAAGGACCGCGACGAAGACGCGATCGCTTCGCAAATTCCGATCACGTACGTTCCCGCCCGCAACACGGTGTTCCTGTCGTTGGCGTTGGCCTTCGCCGAGGCGTCCGGCGCGGCCGATATCTTCATCGGCGTCAACGCGATCGATTACAGCGGCTACCCCGACTGCCGCCCCGAATTCATCGCCACCTTCGAGAAGCTGGCCAACATTGCCACCAAGGCGGGGGTCGAAGGCGCCTGCCGGTTTCGCATCCATGCCCCGCTGATCGCCATGAACAAGGCCGACATCATCCGTCGCGGTACCGAGCTGGGCGTCGACTACGCGTTGACGAGCACCTGCTACGATCCGCAGGAAGGCGGGCTCGCCTGCGGACGATGCGATGCCTGTCGCCTACGACGCAAAGGCTTTGCCGAAGCGGGGCTGGTCGATCCTCTCCCCTACGCGAACGACTCGTAAGCCGCCGCACATGTTCCCCCGTCGTACCGCTCATGCGTATCACCGAAGTCTATCGATCCCGACAAGGCGAAGGGTTGCTGACCGGCACCGAAAGCGTGTTCGTGCGGACCGGCGGGTGCAACCTTCGCTGCTGGTTCTGTGATACGCCCTACACGTCGTGGCAGCGGACGGGGCAACTCGTCTCCGTCGAACAGCTCGTGCCGAAAATCTTGTCGTACGACTGCCGTCACGTGGTGATCACCGGCGGCGAGCCGATGTTGTTCCCCGATTTGGTTCCGTTGTGTGAAAAACTCGCCGCCTACGACCGGCACATCACGATCGAAACGGCCGGCACGCGTTATTTGCCGGTCGTCTGTCATTTGATGTCGCTCAGCCCCAAGCTCGCCAATTCGCGTCCCGATCCGCAGCGGTATCCGCGTTGGGCCGAGGCGCACGAACGGCGTCGCTATCGCCCCGACGTGCTCGCGCGGCTGACCCGGGAATACGAATACCAGGTCAAGTTCGTCATCGATCATCCCGACGACTGCGCCGAGCTGGAACGCTACTTGCGCGATCTGCCCCACCTCGATCGCGATCGCATTTTGCTGATGCCGCAAGGCACCGATCCGCTGCTCCTTGCCCGCAAGGCCCTTTGGTTGAAACCCTATTGCGTCGAAAACGGGTTCCGGTTTTGCCCGCGACGCCAAATCGAATGGTACGGCCCCACCCGCGGCACGTGAATCATGATCCCGTCATTCGCCCCTGAACCTTCACCGTCGCGTTCCGCCCGCACGGCGGGCAAACGCATTGCAGCCGTGCTTTGCGGCGGTCGTGCCCGTCGGATGGGCCGTCCGAAGCATCGCCTTCCTTTGGGCGAGGGCACGTTGCTGGAGCACATGGTTCGGATCGTCTCCTCTACGGTCGACGAGACGGCCGTGGTCGCCGCGGCCGATGATCCGGGTCCGTTCCCCGCCGGCGTTCACCTTTTGCGCGACCGCGAAGAGTACGCCGGACCGCTGGCCGCATTGGCGGTCGTCTTGGACGCCTTTCCCGAGTGCGACGGCGTTTTCTTGACGGCCTGCGATCTGCCGTTGCTGCGAGCCGAGCTGATCACCTTGCTTTGGGATACGGCCGACGCACATCGCGAGGCCGCAGCCGTCGTTCCGAAGCCGAACGAATACCCCGAGCCGCTCGCGGCGGTGTACCGTCCGCAAGTATCGGCGTCCGTGCATCGGCTTCTCGCGGCCGGTGAACGCCGTCTGTATCGCGTGTTCGACGATGTATCGGTGTGTTATCTTTCGGCGGAGACACTACGACGTGCCGATCCGCAATTGCTTTCGTTCCGCAACATGAATACTCCCGACGAGTATCGGGCGATTCGCGAACAGTTGGAACGAAAACGACCGCCGCGAGACGCCCCCCCGCCCGGCAACCGAGACCGGTAGCCATCATGTTCCGCTCGGGGTAGACTGGAGAGGTTACGCAAGCGGATGGACACCATGTACAGGGATCGAGGGCACCCATGTTGATGTGTCGCGGAGTTCGAGGCGCCACGACCGCCGACGAGAACACGTCGGAGGCCATTCTTCAAGCTACGCGCGAACTATTGGCGCTGATGATTCGAGAAAACGACATTCGCCCCGAAGAGGTCGCCTGTATCTTTTTCACGACCAGCCCCGACCTGAACAGCCAGTTCCCGGCCCTAGCCGCCCGCCAACTCGGCTGGATGCACGTTCCGCTGCTGTGCGGCCACGAAATGGGTGTTCCCGGATCGCTCGAGAAGTGCATCCGCATCATGATCTTGTGGAACACCGAGAAATCGGCTCAAGACATCGTTCACGTGTACGTCAAAGGGGCCGAGACGCTCCGTCCCGACCTGTCGAGCATTCCGCCGGTCGATCCGCAGGAACTGGAAGCCTGGATCGCCGACCGCTTCCCGGACGAAGCCTCGTAAAGATCGCCGACACCCCTCCGTCGGCGATCCTGTTTCGCTTGTCGCTTATCTCTTTGCGTCGTTCTTCGATCGAGCGATCGATCGTTCGCATTCGGATTGTCGGTTGTCTACAATGTGACGCGACGGCTTTCCGGTTCGATTACCGCCTGTGTTCCCACCTGTTGCAAGGAGTCCTGCCATGCGCCGTTGCGGTTTCATCTTCTACGTGGCGGCCGCCGCGTTCGTCGCGTGCGTGTCCTTTGCGGCGTCGTCCGTCGTCGCCGAGCAAACCGGCCGCCCCGACATCTTGATTGCCGATTTCGAGTCGGAAACCTACGGCGACTGGAAAACGACCGGCGAAGCATTCGGTCCCGGTCCGGCCGAGGGCACGTTGCCGCACCAAATGGCCGTTTCGGGTTACGAGGGCAAACGCCTGGTCAACAGCTACTACGGCGGCGACAAGCCGACCGGTACGCTCACCAGCCCGCCCTTTGAAATCCAACGACGCTACATCAATTTCTTGATCGGCGGCGGTGGATACCCCGACGAAACCTACATCGAACTATTGATCGACGGAAAATCGGTCCGAAAGGCGGTCGGCCCGAACACGCGGCCCGGCGGTTCGGAGGAACTGGACTGGACGAACTGGGATGTTTCGGAGTTCGAAGGAAAAACGGCCGTTCTGCGAATCGTCGATGCCCGCTCCGGAGGCTGGGGGCACATCAACGTCGATCAGATCGTGCAATCCGACACGTCGGCCCAATCGCTCGGTACCGTCGAACTGCCGATTACCAAGCCCCTGTTGCTCGTGCCGGTGGCACGCGACGCCCAACGAATTCGGGTCGAGCTATCGCTCGGAGAGGAAGTCGTCCGCTATTTCCAATTCACGCCGGCGTTCGACGACGAAAGCCTTTTGTACTGGGCCTCGCTCGACGTGAAGCCGTTTGTCGGCAAAACGTTGATCTTGCGCACGAATCCTCGCAAAGCGGCGGCCGACTTGGCCGAACGGCTTCGCCAAGGCGACGCGCCCGTCGTGCCCGAAAACGTCTATCACGAGCCCTTCCGGCCGCAGTTCCACTTCACACCACGAACCGGTTGGACGAACGATCCCAACGGACTGGTATATTTCAACGGCGAGTATCACTTGTTCTTCCAACACAATCCGTTCGGCATCAAGTGGGGCAACATGACCTGGGGACACGCCGTCAGCCGCGACCTGCTGCACTGGGAAGAAATCGGCGACGCCATCTTGCCGAACCGCCTGGGAACGATCTTTTCCGGATCGGCCGTAGTCGATCACGACAACACCAGCGGGCTGGGCGAACCGGGCAAACCGGTGATGTGCTGTTTTCACACCTCGGCGGGCAGCCCGTTCACGCAATCGTTGGTGTATTCGCACGACGGACGCACGTTCATCCCGTACGCGGGCAATCCGATCATCGAGAACATCGAAGGCTCGAACCGTGATCCCAAGGTGATCTGGTACGCCCCCGGCAAACACTGGGTGCTCGTCTTGTACGTGCGTCGCGGCTTTATGCACATCTTCACTTCCAAGAACCTCATCGACTGGGAACTGGCGAGCATTTGCGATTTCCCGAACGCCCACGAATGTCCCGAGTTGTTCCCGTTGCCGGTCGACGGCGCCCCGAACAACGTGAAATGGGTCATTTGGGAAGCCGGAGGCCGACACATGATCGGCACGTTCGACGGAAAGACGTTCACGCCCGAAACCGACGTCCTTCCCAGCGAATGGGGCGGCAACTGCTACGCGGGTCAGACCTACAACGACGAACCGAAAGGACGCCGCGTGTTCATCGGCTGGATGCGCAGCAACGGCCAGGCATATCCCGATATGCCGTTCAACCAACAGATGACCTTCCCGCGAGAATTCAGCCTACGAACGACGCCCGAGGGCATACGATTGTTTGCGAAGCCGATCGACGAAATCGCCCAACTGGCCGAAGAAACGATCCGCATCGAATCGCAGCCGCTCACCGCCGAGGACGATCCGCTCTCGGGCGTATCGTCCGAGACGGCCGACATCGACCTGGTCGTCGATCCCGGCGAATCGACGAAAATCTCGCTGACTTGCCGCGGGTTCGAAATCGCCTACACACCGCAAGATCGTCGCCTGACGTGCGGCGGCAAGACACTCGAGTTGCCCGCCGACGGAAAACCGCTGCATCTACGCGTGCTGGTCGATCGCACGTCGGTCGAGGTCTTTGCCCAAGACGGCCGCTACGTGCTCTCGTTCGTCGTACCGATCGATCCCGAAAACCGATCGTACGTCCTCAGCAGCGAGGGACCGGCAAAAGTCGAACGGCTCGTCTTCTCGAAGCTCCGTTCGATCTGGTAAACGCGACTGGAAATCGGCAAGTCGAAACGGCGGCCTCGCTCGACACGAAGCCGCCGTTGCTTTTTTCAGACGCTCTATCGGCGCCGGGGCATGGCCGTTTATCGGTTTTCCCAGTCGATCGCGTTCATCCGCGCCAGAGCCAACTGCAACGCCTGTGTTCCGTTCTTGGCCCCGCCGCAGGCGATCAACGATACGTAAAGCTGATGTGCCAACGCCAGGCCGGGCAAGGCCAGGTTCATGCGTTTTGCCTCGGCCAAGGCGATTCCCATGTCTTTCACGAAGTGCTCGACGAAGAAACCGGGATCGAAGTTATTGTCGATGATGCGGGGACCGAGGTTCGACAACGACCAGCTTCCCGCCGCGCCCGAGGCCACCGACTTCAAGACCGTTTCCAAATCCAAGCCCGCCTTGTAGGCGTACAACAAACTCTCACAAACGCCGATCATGTTCGTGGCGATGAGGATTTGGTTAACCATTTTCGTGTGCTGTCCGGCACCAGGCGGGCCTTGATGGACGATCGTCTTGCCCATCACCTCGAAACAGGGCATAACCGCCTCGACCGCCTCGGATTCGCCGCCGACCATGATCGACAAACGGGCTTCTCGCGCCCCGACGTCGCCGCCGGAAACGGGCGCATCGATCGCCCACACGCCTTTTGCCTTGGCCTTTTCGGCGATCTCGACGGCCAACGACGGCTCGCTGGTCGTCATGTCGACGATGATGCCGCCCGAACGACAGCCCGCGAGCGCCCCGTTTTCTCCCAAAATCACCTCGCGCACGTCGTGCGGAAAGCCGACGATCGAAAACACGATGTCGGAAGCCTCGGCGACCTCACGCGGCGAGTCGGCCCACGCGGCCCCCGACTCGATCAGCGGTTCGGCCTTGCTTTTCGTGCGGTTGTAGACGGTCGCATGGTAACCGGCCTCGATCAAATGCCGGCACATGCTCGCCCCCATTACGCCCGTTCCGATCCAACCGATACGGGTTTTCCCCGGTTCTGCGCGATCCATGACTTCACCTCCAGCCGTTTATCGCTTCGATTCGCTGCATGCTCCGACGTCTACCTGCCGAAACGCTCTTATGCTACCGCTTCACGGCGCAGGTTGCCATGCAGGGCGTCGGATGAAGACCAAACGGCATCTTCGACATCACGAATCGATCGACGACGATCGTCTTCGCTTACAGCCACGGCCGTTCGTCGGGGCGACGGAAGATTTCCGACAACAAGATCGCCTGAAACGCCCCTTGCGGACTCCTCAGCATCGAGGCCAACTCCCATGCCAGCGGACTGCTGATTTCGTCGATCTGCTCCGACATGGTGGCCGGCCCCGGCGCCCGGACGACGTCTCGATCGCTACCGTCGAGCGTCGGATCGGCGGTCGGCTCGGGCAATCGCTTCAAATGCGGCAGGTGCCGGTCGTCGACTGCCGAGAAGTCGTCGACTACCCAGAAATCGTCGGCATCGGGCGAGACTATCTCGGGATCGATGACGTCGGCATCGCTCGCCGCTTCCTCTCGGTTGAACGACGCGTGCATTCCGCCGACGTTGCGCGACTCGTCGACCACGATCGCCTCGACCGGTTCTTGCCGGTGCGGTTGCGGCCGGTCCTGCTGATTCGCCAGAAAGGTCTCGATCTCGTCGCGCAGGCCGCGCGCAGGAGCTTGTTGAGGACGCGGCGGCCGGGCACGACCGCGTTGTCCGGCTTTCTTCCTGTTCCCCAACCCCTGTGCCAACGCGCTTAAGGCGGAGATCACCAAGAAGATGATCACGCCCCAAAGCTCGCCGGCGGCCAATATCCAAGCGGGTAAGAACGTCATGCCGTATTCCCCCGCATTTGCCCCGCTTGCTTCTGTTGCGTGGGCGTGCCGGCCTTGGCGATCGCCGCCCGCATGTCGGTGTCGGCCTGGATGTTTTGCAGTCGGTAGTAGTCCATGATACCCAAACCGCCGTTCTCGAACGCCTCGGCAATCGCCTTGGGAACCTCGGCTTCGGCCTCGACCAACTTCGCACGGTTTTCCTCGATCAAGGCC
>CAYVVR010000186.1:0-7645 GCA_964454655.1 uncultured Planctomycetaceae bacterium
ACTCACCGGTTTTCACGTCATATCGGCTGGCGCCGGCCGTCGTTGCCGCCCATACGTGATCGTTTTCGACTGCGACGCCGTAGACGACGTCGTTGATCAAGCCGCTGTTGAGTTGCGTGAAATGGTCGAAACGTCCCGCGGAAAAGCGGGCAAGGCCGCCGCCGAACAGGCCGAGCCAAACATCGCCGGTCTTCGGATCGACGTCGATCGCCGAGACGACGCGCCAAGGGAGACCGTCGGGTTCGCGCCACACGCGAAATTTGCCCGTCTTCTTGTCGTAACGTGCGAGGCCGTCTTCGGTGCCGACCCAAACACAATCTTTGGCGGGCCGGACGGCAAAGATGTGGTCGTTGGGCAGTCCGGTATCGGTTCCGAATTGCCGCCAAGTCGTGTAGACGTACGGCAACTGCGAGTCGTCCGGCTTTCGCACTCCCGGAACGGCGGTGTCCTCGGCGCGGACGGAAATTCCCAATGCAATGCCGATGATGAGTGCCGAGAGATAGTATTTCTGGTGCATGATCGATTCCGCCGGTTACCGAACGTAACGCTGTTTCACGCGTGGTTCCACAAAACAATCGGCAAAAAGTTCGGAACGAACCTCGCAGCTACAGGGTCTTCAAGTATTCGATCAGGTCGTTGAGTTGATCTTTGGTCATGTCGTTGGTTACCCCGTGTTGATCGTAGGGGTTATAAAGCGTCCATATTTCTTCCAGCGTTTTTGCGGCTCCGTTGTGCAGATAGGGAGCCGTGTTGTACACGTTTGTCAATTGCGGCACATCGAAGTCGCCCGCCTTGTCGAGCGGCATTTGGGTTCCGACGTTGTGAATACGGCGATCGGTGTACAGTGGTGGAAAGTGACAGGTCACGCAGCGCTTTTCGGGCGGAATCAGGCGGCCGTCGTTGGTGTGTGTGCGTTCGAAAAGCAGTTTCCCTCGCCGTTGCGCCTCGGTGAGGGGGGCGCCGAACGGCCGATGCCGATTCGGAGGTCGCGGAATGGTCGAAATATAGTAGTCGAGCGCGTCGAGTTCTTCGGGGGTGAATGGGGCTAGCCGGGTGAAAAACACCGCCAGACGCGGACCGCATTGCCGGGACAACGAGGGGTTGATTCCTTCCCATTTGAATGGGGCGGTATCGAGAATGCCTCGCAACGTGCGATTGTCGACCGGATTGACGCCCAGCCCGTCGGGTTCGATGTCGTACGTCAGGCCGTCGACGTGTCCGTCCGGATGGCAAGTCGAGCAGGAGAATTGTCGCCGAAATGCAATGTCGGCACTGTGAAACAGACGTTCACCCCATCGAGCCTTGCTGATTTCTTTCGGCCCGCCCAAGTCGATCGTACCGACGACTTCTTTTCGCTCGACGTCGATCACCGAAAGGGTATCGTCGAGGGAATTCGCGGTGTAGGCAAGCTTTCCGTCGGGGGCGACGACGATGCCCCGCGGACACGTGCCGGTGTTCAAATGGGCTGTCACAATCTCATAGGCCGTGCCCAAGTGATTCGGTAATACTTCTCGCCGTTCTCGATCCGAAGCCGATTCCAGCAAGGCGATGAGTTTGTCCACGTCGATGACGGCGACGCGGTTGGAACTCGCACTGGTGGCCAAGGCCCATCGGCCGTTTGGGGTGAACGCGACGTCGATCACATCCGGAAAAGCCAGCCCCGGATCGTCGAGCAAGACCTGGTCGACATGTCCGTCCGCCCAAACGATCGCCAAACCGTTGGTGATCGTCCATCCTTGCAACAGGCGGGTCATGGGCACGAGATTCTTGTGCCTGGCCATCGTGACGAAGGCGAAGCGACCGGAGGGATGCCAATCGATGCCGCGGAGACCGTTCGCGGCGTCGGCGATCGGGCGATCGACGACAATGGCCTCATCGGCGTCGATGATCGTGATTTCCGAGCGAGCCGGCTGTCGGAAGCCCACGAGGTCTGAAAGAACGTTGCTGACGGCAATTCGTGATCCATCGCGAGTGATCGCAGCCGACCACGGCCGGTTTCCTGCCGCCAGCCGCTTGACTTCGGTCAACGTGGCGACATCGATGACGGAGATATCGTTGTTGAGAGTATTCAGCACATAGGCGAAACGGCCCCGGGTGTCGACGACGACGCCGTGCGGCTCGTCGCCGACGGCAAGTGTTTCGACGACGCGTTGCGATCGGACGTCGATCACCGATACCGAGTCGTCCAGTCGATTCGTGACGAAAGCAAGCGTGCCGTCGGGCGTGAAAGCAATTTCCTGCGGTTTTCGGCCGACGGCGATTTCACCGATCTTACGTTGCGATCGTGTATCGACCACGGCGACCGCATTCGCCGCCTCGCATGTGACGAACAAGAGCGAAGAGTTCGGGGCGAACGCCATGTGCATCGGCGTCTTGTACGGTGGTTCCACGTATTTCTCGGGCGCCGGAATGTGCGTCGGATGAGATACGGCTGGCCATGCGTCGTCGAGGTTGAAAGGTTTCCCGTGGGCGTTCTCGTGACAGCGCAAACACGTGTCGCGTTGTACCGGTCGCAAGGCGTCCGCGGCTACGGGCGCGTCGAGCGCCATATCGTCGGCGTGAGTCGAACCGGGGCCGTGACAGGCTTCGCATCCCACGCCTTCGAGCAACGTGTAACTTTCTCTCAGACCACCGGCCGGTTCATTGAACGCCGTGGTGTGGCACCGCAGACAGGCTTCGCTTCGCTGGGGATCTCCGGCGACACCGCTATCGCGGGCGATCTTCTTGGCTTTTTCGGTGGCCAATACTGCGTACGCTTTCGCGTGCGGGCTGAGCCTCCAGCGACTGAACTGAAAACCGAAATCGCGGCCTCGGTGACATTCGCCACAGGCGGTCGAACCGACGTATTCGGGACGGTTCGACGCAGTCGGCGCAGAAGTATCACGTCGGCCCGTGTATTCGTAGTCGGCAGGAGTCGGGTGCGCGATTTCTTTCCAAGCCTTGTCCATGTCGAGCGGAGGACGTTTCAAAACGGCTTCGTGCGACCCCTTTGGGGCATGGCAGTTGTGGCAGTACTCGCGAGAGCCGAGTACAAGCCCCGCTGCCACGGCGCGTTCGCGGTCCATCATGATCTCGGGATCGATGTACTCGCTGCCGGGCCCATGACATTTTTCGCACTGCACGCCGTCGAGAACAGAAAAGGTTGGGTCTCGTTCCCACGGTTCGGCATCGGCTCCGGTGGCATGGCAGCCCAGGCAGACCGGCGATTCGGTCGGCGGTTCGACGATACCGCTGCGTTTCGCGATTTCCAGCGATTCGGGCTTTGAAAGCACGGCATACGCTTGGGCGTGCTTGGAAAGCATCCAAGTCGAGCATTGTCCGGCAATTTGTCGGCCGTCGTGGCATTCCATGCACACCTTTACACCGACGAATACGGGATGCTTCGCAGGCACTTGTGCCGACGACGACCGACCGAGCCAAAGCCCCGCAAGCAACATGCAGACGCCGAACCCGAGAGACATCCGGGGCGATTTCGTCGAGCGTTCGTCTGCGCGGTTCATTGAGCACGCTCCCCGTAACGCCGTGTGTGTTTCGACCGGTGAGGATGAAACGCCTCGCGTCCGCTGCTGATCATCGGGCATATGACTTCGTTTGAACGATTACGACGTGTCGATCGGCAGCAATATTTTCTTGGACCGACGTGGTGCCGTCGGGCCAGCGAATCTCGAGACGGTCGACGGTGTCGTGTTTTCCGAGTCCGAAGTGAACTCGCGAATCCGATTGCGACAGGTATCCTCGCACCGGCACCAGATCGCGGAATTGGATGCGGCCGTCCGCTTCGACGGTGATGCGGGCACCCACGGCGTCGCGACCGTTAGGCAACTTGGCCGTAACGAGAATCCAGTGGTTCCGGTTGCCGCCGTCGTTTCGCAACAGGCGTGCCCGGTCGTTGAGATTCACGACTAGCAGATCCAAATCGCCGTCGTTGTCGTAGTCGGCACACGCCGTTCCGCGGCCGACGAATTTGTGCTTGAAGTATTCCCCCGACCGGGCCGCGACGTCGGAAAACGTGCCGTCGCCGTTGTTGCGCATGAGGACGTCTTCTTCGGGGTACTCGTGGTGAGCATCCCCGTTCGCCACGAACACGTCCAGAAACCCGTCATTGTCGTAGTCGAAGAGTAGGCCTCCCCAGCCGGTATATTGTCCGCAGACGATTGCCAAGTTTGATGCGTTGGTTCGGTCTTCGAAGAATTCTCCGCGATTGAGGAGCAGGCATCCGTAGCTCATGTCGGGAATGAACAGGTCGAGCCGCAAGTCGCCGTCGACGTCGCCCACGTCGGGGCCCATGGAAGAAACGCCTTGGCCGCCTTCGCCGAATGCCATTCCGCGGACCAGGGCGTCTTCGACGAAGGTGTGGTCGGGGCGGCCCACGTAAAAATAGTTTTCCATTGCGTCGTTGGTGACGTAGAGGTCGAGGATGCCGTCGTTGTCGAGATCGGCCACCGTTGCACTCATGCCACGTCCGTCGGGATTGTAGACGCCTGCTTCGTGCGTGACGTCGGTGAAGGTTCCGTCGCCGTTGTTCCGATACAGGGCGTCGGCGCGACCCTCGTAACTGAGTGGACCGGGATAACCTTGCGCGGCGTAGTAGGCACGGAATGCACCGCGGTCGTAGAGCAGGTAATTGACGACGTACACGTCGAGATCACCGTCTTGGTCGTAATCGAACCACGGGGCGCTGAGGCTCCACGAAGAATTGTCCAACTTCGATTCGCGAGAAACGTCGGTGAACGTGCCGTCTCCATTGTTGCGGTACAGGACGTTCGGTCCGTAATTCAGCACGTAGATGTCCAAATCGCCGTCGTTGTCGTAGTCGGCGGCCGAACAGCCGAAGCTGAAGTGCCTGTCGCCGACTCCCGCCGTCGCCGTGACGTCGGTAAAGGTTCCGTCGCCGTTGTTGCGATACAAAGCGTTCGCTAGTTTGCCTCGGAGGGAGCGGCCCCGGTTGTCGCTGACGTCGTCCAGCCACGCGCCGTTGCAAAAATAGATATCTTGGTCGCCGTCGTTGTCGTAATCGAAAAACATGGCTCCCGCTCCCGTTCCCTCGACGATGTTCGACAGATCGAAATCGCCGAAGCTGTGGGTGAACCGGATACCGACCTCGTCGGTGACGTCGGTAAATACCGGCAGGTTCGCAGGAACCTGGGCACGCGATTCGACATCGATCACGCCGCAAAGCAGAAGCGCTGCCAGAACAGCGATCGGCAGACAACGCAAAGACCCCATTCGCCAAAAGTGTGATCGGCGGTTTTGTCGCGAGGGAAGCGAATTCATAAGCCTTCGTCCGATTGCATGACGTAGGTCTGGCATGACGGGTTACTCTGCAAACGCTGGGGCCGTCGACCGCGTCCACTGGGCGCCGAGATCGATCCAGCGGACGATCGTGCGGATCGTGTCGGACGGAATCGTCGCGTCGGGTGGAAGCGGTTTCACCGGGTGATCGTCGGCATCGCCGTCCCAAGGTCGTGCAGTATTTCTTCCAAGCAAGTGCCAAACGAGGGGGCTGCTTCTGGCTTTGCCGGGAATGACGTACGGCCGGCGGGTGTCGCTCGATGAACCGGCCAGCAGTCGCCGGTACGTTTGTTCCGCATCGCGCGTCAAGCGAGGCTCCGAGGTCGATTCGTGGCACGGAAGGCAGTCGCGACCGAGTTTGGGCCAGACGTCTTCCACGAAACCGACGGACCAACGTTTTTCGGGAGGCGTATCCAAGAAGATGGGCGGTTTCTTGACGGCGTCTACGACGCGATTGATGGGGGTGCGTTCAGGATCCTCGTGACATCCGATGCAACCTTGCGGTGAATGATTCTTTACCCAAATCCAGCCGCAATCCTGGAGGGCCATCCCGTCGGCGTCCAAAAGTTGCAGTTCGACGGTAAGATTCGCCGGAACGCGTACGTAGAAAGAACCGTCGGGTTCGATGGGGACTTCCCCCAACACGCGGCGCTGAACTACCGGCGATGTGGACGCGTCGGAACCGGACTTCTTGATTGCCTCGATCAGACGCAAAACCGCGGCCGATCCACGAGGAAACGTGTGTTCGTCGGCCCAGTCGGTGGTGTAGACGTCCAAGGCGTAAAAGTGGCCGTACGGATCGTCTTCGTCGACCACGCTCGAGCGTCCATCGGGTTCCGGACGCGGTACGACCGCCTTCGCTTGCACTTCGTGATACCTTGGATCATCGAATAGTGCTTGTCGTGTTTTCGTTTTTGGATCGAACGTATACAGCGCGAAATCTCGACGGGCATTCGACAGCGGCGCGCGAAAGGCCACCAATAACCGGTTATCGGGGGCGGGAGAGGGCGAGTGATACAGCCCGTCGTTAGGGTCGGTCACGCGGCGATACGTATGCAACGGCCGCCGTTGTTCGACACAAGCCAACCAGCCGGCGTGATCTCGTCGATCAACGTTGTTTTCGACGAACCACAAAAGCCCGCCCGATTCGCAAGGCATTCCTTTCCACGTTGCGCCCGATTCGGCACACACCCGAGCGGGATCGGTGCCGTCGGCATTGATGCCCATCAAGATCGAATGCGGATGATGCATCTCTGCCAAGGTGCGCATCTGGACCGCCGAGTACACGATACGACCATCGCGGCACGTGACGGGATCGCGATCGGACGCCAAGTTGTAGGTCAAGCGACGCAAGTGTGTTCCGTCCAGGCGAGCCGAGTAAAGTGAAGTTGAGTTGTCGCTTTCCGCCGATCGCACGAATGTAAACTGGTAGACCGGTTCGGGTGAATCGATGGTAAAGAACGTCGACTGGTAGACGGGATGCCGACAGTCGCCCGGATCGCGAGTGATGCGGCGAACTTGCCGCGTGGTCGTATTGAACTCGAAGATGTCCCACGAATCCTTCGACGATCGCTTGCCGGCAAACAAAATACGCTTGCCGTCAAACGACACATCGGGATCACACGCGGCCGAGAAATCAGGTACGAGAACTTGAGGCCGCTTGCCCGGAAGCAACAAAACCAGGCGTGCTCGGTCCCAATCGAGTGATCCGACGGCGGCCTCGTCGTCGGTCACGGGGACTTGCGTCAGCACGATGGAATAGTTGGCTTCCACCGAGATCTTGTCTGCGGCCAGAAGCCGGCTACCGGCGCTTCCCGGGGGCAGCGACACCATAAGCCAGGCGACGCACAAGATGCTCAACCGAGCTCCGTATCGGCGGAAGAGGCCGTTTCGAGCCGGCTTCCGGGGTGATGTTCGCATCGTCGGTCTCGCTGCACCGTTCCAACGCTGCGGCTCGCTAGGTGGTGAACCGAGTGAGCTCGCTTGCATGTTTCGGCTGGAAGACGGACGAAGCGCGAGCGCCCAATCGGAAGCCTCGCCGACCGGGAACCGGCTGACGAGTAACAGTTCCCCCCGCTTCGCCCTTTATGAAAAAACGATACCCAAAAGCGTTTCGATTTGATTGTAGGTCGGCGTGCAGGCGGGTCAAGAAAACTGTTAGGTGCGGTATTTTCGTCGCCTGACGGGGCTACTTTTTCTCGGCGCCGATCGAAAGCGGCGTGGAAGGCGTTTGCTGTCGGAAGAGCTTCTCAGGACGTCCGAATACGCGGTATACCTCGTGCGGGACGGTTCCGGTGTAGCTCCAATCGAGTAGCTCCATGGGATGGAGTACGGCGACAGGGGCGTTGCGCCG
>CAYVVR010000187.1:0-7634 GCA_964454655.1 uncultured Planctomycetaceae bacterium
TTTTTAGTCGGGCTGGTGCTGATGGCGTCTCGGCCCAATAGTTTCGTTCCCGAAATCGTCGAGCACGAGGGTGACTGGTATCGTTTGTTGCGAGTGCGCTTCGACGCTTGACGGCCGTGGTCTCACGATACGCTGTCGTCGCGGTAGATTCTTGAAGTTGGAACCGTTTCATTGTCGTCGGCTGTTAGTCCCATGAAAAAAACGCCCGCCCAATTGCGAGCCGATGCCGTCCGAATTTGGCAAGCCGGGGTCGATGCCGTCCGTAGTGACGTGCTCGTGCGTTCGGCGATGCGAATCGACGGAAACCGTTTGATGCTCGGCCGCGACGAAGAAGTCGCCATCGATCTGAACGCCGTAGAACGCGTGTGCGTGGTAGGCGCAGGAAAGGCCGGCGCCGGCATGACCGCGGCCGTCGAAGAGATCTTCGGCGAAGCATGGGCGGCGCGCACCGAATTGCATGGCTGGGTCAACGTTCCCGCCGACTGCGTGCGAGAGACACGGTACATCCGGCTGCACGCGGCACGACCGGCCGGCGTGAACGAACCTCGTCCCGAGGGCGTCGAAGGAACCCGCCGAATTTTGGAACTCGTCGACTCGCTGGGACCGAACGACCTATGTTTGTGCCTGATTTCCGGGGGTGGTTCGGCCCTGATGCCCGCGCCGGTCGACGGTATTTCATGGGAAGACAAACTCGCCGTTACCCAGTTCTTAAGCGCCGCGGGGGCGAACATTCGCGAACTGAATTGTGTACGCAAGAAATTGAGTGCGGTCAAAGGCGGCGGGCTCGCGGCCGCCAGCAAGGCAGGACGATTGGTGTCGTTGATCATTTCCGATGTGTTGGGCGATCCTCTCGATGTGATTGCCTCGGGACCGACCGTGCGGAACACCGAAACCGCTCTCGATGCTCTGGACGTGCTCTATCGTTACGACGCACGCAGCGCGGGCATTCCAGAGCGAGTGTTTGAAGTGCTCCAACGGACGGCACGTTCGGAACAAGATGTTTCGGCCGATTCGAAACTGACGACAGCATGCGGGGGACCGGTAGACAACCTCGTCATCGGAAACAATGCGACGGCCGTAGACGCCGCGGGAATCGAGGCCGACCGGCTTGGGTACGCCGCCGCGATGACCAGCGCCGTCGAACTGGAAGGAAAAGCCGAACAGGTCGCAGAACACCACGTCGCGATGGCCTTGCGGATGCGCGAGCAACCCGGCGTCGATTGCCTGATTACCGGTGGCGAGCCGGTGGTGATTTTGGCGCCGAAGGAGATTCGCGGATTGGGCGGCCGCAATCAACAACTCGTGCTGGCGGCTGCCGCGATGCTATGGGAAGACGGTGCCCGCGATATTGCCGTGCTTTCCGGCGGTACCGACGGCGAAGACGGCCCCACCGACGCAGCCGGCGCCGTGTGCGATGCCGACGTGATTTCGCGGGCGAAAGAGTTGGGGCTCGATCCCAATGATTTTCTGCGCCGCAACGACGCATATCACTTCTTCGACAAGCTCGATGCGTTGGTACGTTGCGGGCCGACGGATACCAACGTTTGTGACTTGCGGGTCGTGCTCGTTGCCCGTTGAGTAGGCGGCGTGACCGATTGTATCGGGTGTGCCGATCATGCAGGGGCCGTATGGACATCCGTCGAGCGATTCGCGGTGTCTCTCATCCGTACGGTGTGTGGCGGGCTATTGTTGAATGAAAGGCCCAAAAAGTCTTTCGCGTGTGGTCGACCGTGTTATCCTCGCGCATTTTCTGGGGGGACGTCATGCCCGTCACGTGGACCAAGCAGATGGCGACCGGCGTACCGGAAATCGACGAAGAACATCGCCGGTTGATCGACCAATTGAATCATTTCTTGGATGCGTTGCACAACGGCACTTCCGAGAAGGTGCTGGGCGAACTGGTCGATTTCTTGAGCGAATACTCGGTCGAGCATTTTCGCCACGAAGAGATGATGATGGAGCAATACGATTGCCCGGCCAGGGTAGAGAATCGCCGGCAGCACGTAGAATTTCAGGACCGGTTGGTCGAAGTCCGTAGTCGTCTTGAACGTGAAGGTCCCACCGAGGAACTCGCCCATCACATAAAGCTCGCAATCTTCAATTGGCTGGTCGAGCACATCAAGACAGTCGATGCGCAGTTGGCCGATTCGGTGGCGGTGGAAGCGGAGCGACGTGTCGGAACCGCGTGGGAGTAAGGCTTCGCGAGTCGTTTGCGATCTCATGTTGTGTATGCGGTCGAGACCGACATTCGGTTTCGGCCGCATTTCGATTGGGGCTCGGCTAGTTCGCACGTCTTTCCGAATTGTGCGGGCAAGACCGGCCGAGCGGTTTGTGCCCAAAAAACGGCCGTTTTGAAGACAAAGCCCCAATGTGATGGCGGGAATCGCCGATTTCTAATCAAGAGACGTTCGTGTCTCGGAGACCTTAGAGTCGACCTGAACGCCAGAATCGTTTCCCCGGTGGTGAAAACGGGTGGTCTAGGGGGGATGTGCGGTCAAAATGCGCCCGCCCTCGTATGCCCTGTTCTCTTGGCGGGAAAGCCCAATGTGGTAGGATGAAGTCTGTCATACATGCGGCCGGAAATAGAAACGGTTAGGGTCCGGCTACGACCGCAATCTTTTGCGACCTGAAATGGTGGCGCTGTGCTGAAGCGATTTAGTTATGCCGTTTCTCGATGGTGGTTCCTGGTCTTCTTGGGCTGGGCCGCTGCCTTTGCCTTTGTGCGACTTGCCGCTCCGGTGTGGGACGATGTGGCTCGCGATGGGGATTTCGCGTATCTGCCCGACACCGTGGCCAGCGTGCAGGGCGAGAAGCTTCGCGACGCGGCCTTCGGCGAAGTGCGGAGCAAAAGTGAGGTCGTTTTGGTATTGGCGCGGCGCGATGGGCCGCTGACGAAAGAGGATCTCGCGTTCGCCGACGAGGTCGTGGCTACTTTCACGCCGAAGAAGGGGGAAGAAACCCCTATCTTGGATATCATCGGTCCCCGCACGCCGGTCGTGGGAGAAAAGCTCATCAGCCCGCCGGGAGAAAACGGGCAGGCCGCGCTGGTCATCCTCCAGATGCAGGGGGAGATCATGGCCGTCGAGAACATGGAACCGATGTCGCGGATCTACGACAAGTTCCGGGCGCTCGACAAGGCCGAAACGAAACCTGCCGGTTTGACGTTGGGGATCACCGGTTCCGGTGCGATCGGCACCGATATGCTTTTTGCGGCCGAAGAGAGTATCAAGCGGACCGAATGGGCCACCATCGGCTTGATCATTCTCATCTTGTTGGTGGTGTACCGTGCTCCGATTCTTGCGGCCGTCCCGCTGATTGCCATCGCGATTGCCGTCTTTTTCGCTTTCGACGTGATCGCGATCTTGGCCGACATCAGCATGAAGACGAACTGGTACGAGTTCGCCGTGTTCAAGACGACGAAAATCTTCGTCGTGGTCGTGCTGTTCGGGGCGGGGACGGATTATTGTCTCTTCCTGATCGCGCGTTACAAGGAAGAGCTGGCCAACGGGCACAGCACGCAAGAGGCGACCGCATTGGCATTGGAACGCGTGACGGGAGCCTTGGCGGCCAGTGCGTTGACGACCATTTTGGGGTTGGGCACGATGGCCTTCGCCGATTTCGGGAAGTTCCGAAGCGGCGGACCGGCGATCGCGATTTGTTTGGTCATTGCTTTGGCCGCATGTTTGACGTTGGCGCCGGCGATTCTGCGGGTTCTCGGCAAATACGTCTTCTGGCCGTTTTCGGTCCATGAAGGGGGATCATGGGACGGCGAAAGCGACGGTTCGGCCGAAAGCGAGGCTCGGGCGCAACAGGGCGGACGCTTTCGCGGCTTTTGGGTCGGCATGAGCAATCTGATCATCGCCCGACCGGGGTGGGTACTGGTCGTCGGACTGCTCGTGATGGCACCGTTTGCCTGGCACGGGCGCAAGGTAACCGTCACGTACGACCTGCTCAACGAATTGGGACGGGACCGTTTGTGCGTGCAGGGAACCCACTTGTTGCGAGAGTATTTTCCCGCCGGTGAGACGGGGCCCGTGACGGTGCTGGTTTACATGCCCGGTGCCGATTTTTCGACCGGGCCGGACCGCTTCCAACGGCTCCCGCAGTTGGTCGACGCGTTGTACAAGATGGAGTACACCGATTCGAACGGGAAAACCTTCCGTCCGATTCAAAGCGTGCGGAGTCTCGTCGAGCCGTTGGGCGAGCGGACGAAACGTCGCGTCGGCTTGTTCGGCGGAATGCGCCGAGGCGTGATCAGCGGTCGCGCGAAGGAAATTTACGTGGCGCAACAGGAACCGTACACCGGTTGCGTAACGCGTCTGGATCTCATCTTCCCGTACGATCCGTTTTCGCTCGAAAGCATTCGGTTGCTGGATCACGTCGAGAAGTTCCTGAACGACTACGCTGCGAAAGAGGATTCGCCCTTCGCCGGAGCCGAGTTCTATTTCTTAGGCACGACGCCGGGAATTCGGGACCTGAAAGCCATTACGGCCAGCGACCAATTGCTGATTCAAAAGCTGGTGCCGATCGCCGTCTTGTTCGTGCTGATTCTCATCATTCGGCGGCCGTTCATTTCGATCTACTTGGTCTTGTCGGTCATGTGGGGATACTTCGTGACGATCGGCATGACCCAGTGGGTGTTCGAATGGCTGCATGGAGCCTCGTATCACGGTCTCGATTGGAAGTTGCCGACGTTCTTGTTTGTGATCCTCGTGGCGATCGGGGAGGATTACAACATCTACCTCGTTACCCGCGTGTTTGAAGAACAAGAGAAACGCGGGATGGTCGAGGGGTTGCGGGCGGCTTTGATCCGAACGGGCGGGATCATCACCAGTTGCGGCATCATTATGGCGGGCACGTTCGCCGCGATGATCACCGGTTCGCTGCGGACCATGCATCAGCTCGGTTTCGCCTTGGCGATGGGCGTGTTGCTCGACACGTTCGTGATCCGAACGATCATGGTGCCCTCGTTCATGCTGTTGTGGGGGCGATTCTGCGAGCGTTTTTTCGACCGACGCCGTAATCGCGAGACACGCGATGCGACGTCGTTGCCGGCCGAAAGCTCAGCCGCACCGCGTCACCGTGAGAAGCCCCCGACGGCCGCCGCTCGCCGCTGACGTTCGAGGGCGGCTGTACGTTTTCGAGTGTTCTCAGGCTTCGCTATCCGTTTTTGCGTCGCCGCTTGGCGCGGAGTATCATGAAGCCCGCGGGGTGGCGTGCGATTGTTCGACGCGCGACGGTACGTTCTTTTTCGGGCGGCGAAGCGAGGTGAACGGTGACGAAAAAACGAAGTCGATATCGCGGCGGGCTTGTCGCTTTCGTGGGTGCAATCGTATTGGTTGGGCTTGCCGGACGGGCGGTCGTCGCCCAATCGACAGCCGATCGGGCGATCTGGCACAGTGATGTCGTCTTCATGTACGACAATCCGGATCGCTACGCCGAGTACGGATGCACCGTGTTGGGCTGGGCCGGTCGCGCTGATGCCGAACATATCCGCCGAGCTCATGAGGCGGGCGTGCGGTTGTTTACCACCAGCGTCGGCTTCTTGACGGAATTCCGGCGTGTGATCGATTTCACGCCCGATTTCATGGATGCCGCTTGTCGCAATTTTGCAGGCGAGCCGTTCATCGTTCCCTGGTTGTGGGACCACAAGTACAAAGGCCAACCCGCTTGGTGGTGGTGTACGAACAGTCCGGTGTATCGGCGGTACTTGTACTCGCGGTTGGACGATGTTGCGGCTTCAGGGGCGGACGGTTTGCACATCGACGACTACGCGGGCACATCGGCTGCCGTGACCTGGCGTTCGGCCTGCTTCTGTCGCTACTGCATGGCAGGGTTTCGCAAGTATCTGAAAGAGAATGCATCGCAAGAAAAACTGAAATCGCTGGGGATCGACGATCTCGACTCGTTCGATTACCGACAGTTTTTGATCGATCGTGGGGTGACGCCCGACGATTACCGTCGCAAACGCGGAAGTTTGCCGCTGGCCGACGAATTCTTGGATTTTCAAGTCAAAGCCAACGTGGCATTCGTCGCCGCATATCATCGCGAGGCGTGTCGCCGGGCAGGCCGCAAGTTGACTTTGTCGGTCAATTCCGGTTTGGGGGCGCCGATGCGATTGGCGGTGGCGCCGTACCTGAGCTATTTCTGTTGTGAGATTCCGCACAATGCGGCAGACCTCTCGTTTCCGCGACATCCGATCTACATTTACAAGTTGGCCGACGCGTTGGGAAAGCCCGTCGCGGCGACTGCCTCGGGACAAGATTGGGCCCTGATCAACGCCGAAAATCGTACGGCTCTTGTGCGATCGTGGACGGCCCTTTCGTATGCGATGGGGCACAATTTCATGGCGCCGCAACGGCAGTGGTGTTATACGCCGGAGAAAGGAACCCACTGGTACGACGGTCCGACCGACGAGTATGCCTACGTGTACCGATTCGTGCGTGAGCATGCAACGTTGTTGGACGGCTACGAGGCGGCGGCCTCGGTCGCAGTCGTGTATGGGAGTGAGGCCAATCGTAAAGGAAAGGGAAGAATCGAGCCGATCTGCATCGAGTTGGCGCAGCGAAACGTGCCCTTCGACGTCGTCATCGCGGGCGACGATTGGCTTCCCGATCAACGCCTGTCACGAGAAATCGTGGCCCGATACGAAGCGGTCATCGTGCCTGACGGCCTCGTCCTCGACTCGGCGCAACAAGCCGTGCTCGACGCGTTGGGCGAAAAGGTGGTTTCGTGGTCGGACCGCGACCGGTTGTTCACGCAGCTCAGTAGTCCCATCCAAATTGTCGGAGCCGAGAACGTTTTGGCGGTCCCCCGGCTCGCCGAAGACGCCCGCCGGCCTGTCGTTGTGCATCTCGTGAACCGTTCGTATGCCGAAAAGGAAGATCGCTTCCTCCCGAAAGCCCGGTTCACGGTTGTGCTTGCCGCATCGCTTCTTCCGCGGGAAGTCGGCGGATATGCATCGGCTGTGTGGCACACCCCGCAGGGAGATGTCTCGGGCTTGGCCATTCGCCGCGAAGGCGAGCGGCTGATGGTGACGATTCCGCAGCTTGACGAGTGGGGCATCCTGGAGATTCAGCCGCGCTGAGGAGAGTGAGCTCGCGGGTCTTTCTCTCTTGTTTATTGTGCCTGCATTTTCAAGGCGCCCTATCTTTCGGCGTTGGTCGGGCCGTAGGCCGCTCACCGGCTGCGAGAGGCGGCATCTGCGGGCAACCTGCGGAGGACCTGCAAGCGCGGCGTGAATTGGTATAGCTCCGTCTCTCAGGATTCGCTAGACTTCCCACTTGAACAATGCTGGCCGGGCTACGGTCGATAGCGCGCTTCGGAAGGGAGGTTCGTCGCACGTTGGAACACGATCGTTGCCGAACCGGCTGGGTAGGTGAACATGGAGGTTGCCTCGATGCCCCGACCGTATCGGATGCTGCACACGGCGGATATTCATTTGGAACGCCCACCCGTGGGGCCGGCAGATGCGTCGGACGACTTGGTCGATTTTCTGGCGGACGTGCCCTATCGGGTTTGGGAACGCGTCGTGGAAAAAGCGATCGATGAGGCGGTCGATGCCGTCGTTGTGGCGGGCGATCTCGTCGATTTGAATCTTGCCGGACCGCGGGCGGTGTCGTTCTTGCTCGAGC
>CAYVVR010000188.1:0-1971 GCA_964454655.1 uncultured Planctomycetaceae bacterium
TACTCGAACGACATGTGGCCGTACCATCCGACCGTCAAGTTCCCGCCCCTACCGCTGATCGAAGGCACGAAAACGATCAAGTACGTCGATTGGGACGACATGAATCAGTTGACGACCTGGTATACCGAGCGGGCCGTCTCTTTCATCGAGAAAAACAAAGACCGACCGTTCTTCTTCTACCTGGCCCACAACATGCCCCATGTTCCCTTGGGCGTGTCGGAGAAATTCGCCGGAAAGACCGCGCGAGGAAAGTACGGCGACGTCATCGAAGAGATCGACTGGAGCGTCGGGCAAATCTTGGCGACGCTCAAGAAACACAACCTGGACGACAACACCTTGGTCATCTTCACCTCGGACAACGGCCCGTGGCTTTCGTACGGCAATCATGCCGGATCGGCCAAGCCGTTACGCGAAGGAAAGGGGACGACCTTCGAAGGCGGCGTCCGCGAACCCTGCATCATGCGTTGGCCGGGCAAGATTCCCGCCGGAACGGTCTGCGACGAACTGGCCGCCACGATCGACATTTTGCCCACCATGGCGTACTTGATCGGCGGCGAGCTGCCGCAAGATCGGATCATCGACGGTAAGAACATCTGGCCGTTGATGGCCGGAGAACCCGGCGCAAAGACGCCCCACGAGGCCTATTACTACTACTGGGGGCGCCATCTCCAGGCAATTCGCAGCGGCAAGTGGAAACTCCATTTCCCGCACAAGTACCGCAGCATGGAACAAGGCGGCACCCCGGGCAAAGACGGACAACCCGGCCCGTACGTGCAGGCCGAGATCGGTCTTTCGTTGTTCGACCTCGAAGCCGACATCGGTGAGCGTCATAACGTTGCCGACGCCCATCCCGAGGTCGTCGCCCGCTTACAAGCATTGGCCGATAAAGCCCGCGCCGATCTGGGCGACTCGGCGACCAAGCAACAAGGCTCGGGCGTCCGGGAACCGGGACGATACGAACCGCCGGCCGAACGTTGAACTGCACGGCTAGCCTCGACGACAAAGGACACACACCGAAGGTATCCGACGGACCGAGCGGTCGATGAACTCCACCGGAGTGATCGGCCGGGGCCACGGACGGCCGTTCTTTTCTCGTTGCAAAGCCGTCTCGAACGGGCGACCAACCGGCACGGGGCCGAGGTTACGCCTCCTCGTCGGCGATCGCGCCCTGAACCGAAAGAGCGCCGCTCGGGTAATCGACCGCTTCAGACGCGTCTTCGTCGGCGGGCGCCTCTTCCGTCGTATCCGGCGCCTCGGGCAACGCGTACGCCAACAACACGGCCGTTGCGATCATCAACGCGGCGCCCGACCAGAACGGTACCGAGGCCGAAAGCGTGCGGGCCTGGAAGGCCACCATCACGCCCACGATCCGGGCGACGGCGCTCAAACTGGTCGCCAGGCCGAACACGCGGCCCTGCTTGTCGGCCGACGTCCGCCGCGAAAGCAACGAATGCAAGGCCGGTTGCACGAAGCTCAGCCCCCAGGCGACCACCCCCGAGCCGACGATGATCATCACTGCGCTGGCCCACTCGCCTTCCGAAAAGGCGGCGATGATCGCGAAGCCCAGGCACGCGATGGCAAGCCCGGAATATCCCAGCCACGCTTCGCTCACGCGCACGGAAAGCGGGCGCACCAGCAATCCTTGCACGAGCGTTTGAATCAGGCCGATGAAGGCGAAAACGATGAGAATCTCGGCGCCTCCGCGATCGATATTCAACAGATCGGCCAGCGTGACCGACAGCGTCGCTTCGAAGCCCGCCAGGGCGAAGATCGCCAACGTCGCCGAGGCCAAGACCATGCCCACCGGCCGTTGCGTGAACGCCTCACGAAAAGTCTGCCAGTCGAACAGGCGACGATCGGTTTGCGCGGCCTCGGTGGGCGTGTGCGACTCGGAAAGCAAACGCCACGCCAGCAAGAAGGCGATTCCCGAGAACATTGCCGCGGTGTAGCCGGGCCAGGGGCTGAGCGCCG
>CAYVVR010000188.1:1981-7542 GCA_964454655.1 uncultured Planctomycetaceae bacterium
GCGTGCTCCTTGGTGGCGATCCACAACGCACCGGCGCCCAACAAGGGGCCGAACGTGAACCCCAAGCCGAACGCAGCCCCGATCAACGCCATGCCGCGCGTGCGGCGATGGGCGGGCGTGACGTCGGCGATGTACGCCTGGGCCGTCGGAATTGTGGCGCCGGTGATGCCCGCGCCGATCCGCGAAATGAACATCCACGTCAGGCTTCCCGCTTGCGTGGCGATCCCGAACAACAAATAGCACGCCGTCGATCCCAACAGTCCCAACAAGATGATGGGGCGTCGTCCGAACTTGTCGGAAAGCCGACCCCAAATCGGATTGAAAAAGAACTGCATGATCGAAAAGCACACCATCAACAGCCCGAGAACGGCATTCGCGGCGGCCGGACTGTATCCTCCCATGAACTGCTTGGCGTACACGGGCAACAGCGGCAAGACCATGCCGAATCCGAGCAGATCGACGAAAACGACCAAGAAGACGATCGGAAGCCCCGTCCGGCGTTTTTGTTCGAGCGAAGTCATCGGTGTCGTACAAGCTAAACGGTTGCGAGATGGTGTGACTGACGTGTCGGCATCGGCCGTCATGCGCGCGGTGGCATCCCCGAATGCCGGGGCTTGTCGCCGATACGCCGCAGTGGTCTCATGCACGAGACTGGACGGCCGTCCGCTGCGCCGGTAAAGTTCACACGGCGGATTGGCAATTATTCGGCAAGTCGGGTTCGGCGGGCAAGTCCGCCCGTCTGCGGCGGATGCGTCCGACACGAACGAAAACCTACAGGAGCCGCGGAATGACCGACCACCCCCCTCGCACGGCCGCCGCGTTCGATGTCGACTGGTGCCGTAAACAATTTCCCGCGTTGAGCAAGACACTTGACGGCCTGCCGGCTGTCTTTTTCGACGGCCCCGCCGGAAGCCAAGTACCCCATCGGGTCGTCGATGCCGTATGTCGATACCTGATCGAAACGAACGCCAATCACGGCGGGCTGTTCGACACCAGCCAAGCAAGCGACTCGCTGTTGGAGTCGGCTCACGAAGCGGTCGCCGATTTCTTGGGCACGTCCGATCCCGACACGGTCGTGTTCGGCCCGAACATGACGAGCCTGACGTTCTCTCTCTCGCGTGCGTTGGCGCGCACGTGGCGACCGGGCGACGAAATCTTGCTCACCCAGGCCGAACACGATGCCGACTTCACCCCCTGGAAACTGGCCGCCGAAGACGCCGGCGCGACGGTGCGCGTCGTCTCCATCCGTCCCGAAGACGCCTCGATCGACCTCGACGACTTCCGCCGCAAGCTCAGCGAGAAGACGCGGTTGGTCGCCGTCGGTTGCGCCTCGAATGCACTCGGAACCGTCCAACCGTTCGAGACGATCATCGCCGAGGCGCACGCGGCCGGGGCGTTGGTGTTTCTCGATGCCGTGCACTACGCGCCGCATCGGCTGATCGACGTGACGGCGTGGGACTGCGACTTTTTGACCTGTTCGGCGTACAAGTTCTTCGGTCCGCACGTGGGCGTATTGTGGGGGCGTCGCGAACTGTTGGAAACGATCGAACCGTACAAGGTCCGCCCGGCCCCCGACGATCTGCCCGGTCGCTGGATGACCGGCACGCAAAACCATGAAGGCATCGCGGGCGTCAAAGCCGCCGTCGACTACCTGGCCGAGCTGGGACACCGCATCGACCCCGAAGCCGATCATCGACGTCATCAATTGGCGACCGCCTTCCAAGCCATCACCGCGTACGAAACCGAGTTGGTCTACGGCCTGATCGACGACCTATCGGGTTTGCAACACGTGCGTGTGTTGGGGATCACCGACCGCGCCCGCGCCGGCGACCGCGTGCCCACCATCGGCTTGCTCCACGATCGGTTGTCGCCGCGCGACCTGGCCGAGTACTTGGGGCGGCGAGGCGTGTTCACCTGGCACGGTAATTTCTATGCTTTGCCGCTCACCGAAGCACTGGGGCTCGAACCCGACGGCATGTTGCGCGTAGGGCTTTTACACTACAACACCGTCGAAGAGACCAAGCGGCTGGTCGCCCTGCTGCGCGAGATCGACGAATGACGGCCCGCCGGGCGACTAGTTCCCCTGAGAACCGGCGTCGTCGGCAAGGCCTTCGGCGTAGCGTCGCATCGCCTCGAGCTCGCGGGCGAAACCGCCCGAGATGATCGGGAAGCGACACCACGTCTTCGGGTCGAGGTTCTCATCGTCCAGATGGAACGACGGCGCGTACCGTTCCCGCTTCCACTGGTTGCGACACCACAGCCGGAAGAAACGCTCGATCCAACAGACGAGCTGGTCGATCGTGTACTGCGGAAAACGCCGCCGCATCAGCCGGAAGACTTCGATCGGCGCCTGCTTGTCGCGGATGGCCGCCCGCTCGATCGCATCGAGCACCTCGTAGGGCATCAGGTCGTCTTCGTCGGTCTGGTGTTTTTCTTGCGGACGCAACTCGGCCGTGGGGGCCAACTGCGTGACGGCCGCCAAAGCGGGAACCGGGTGCAAATGCGCCGGGCCGGTCGTTTCCAGCCACTTCAGCCAGCGACGCAGGAAAGCCTTGTCGATCCCGGCGATCGGGCTCAGACTGCCGCACGTGTCGCCGTCCATCGTGGCGTAGCCGACGGCGGCTTCCGAACGATTGCTGGTCGCCAGCAACAACGCCCCTTTCACGTTCGCCAACAGCCACACGCTCGGCCCCCGCGCCCGCGCTTGAATGTTCTGAAGCGCCAAGTCGTCTTGCTCCCATGTTAGCGGACGGCCCAACACGTCTTCGATCTTGGCGATGTACGCACCGACGACGTCGTCGACGTTCAACACGGCCATCGAACCGCCCAGCGACTCGACCAGGCCGGTCGCCGCGTCACGTGTGGCAACACTACTGTTGCGGGTGGCCTGGTACACGCAGTTCAACAACCGATGGACACGCTCGGCGTGCGACGTCGTTTCTTGCAGCTCGGGCATGTGTGCCAACGCGCGGCAGAATCGTTCGTGTCCCAGCTCGTTATGCGCCGCTTCGATCATCAAGGCCACCAAACAGGCGACTGCCGACGAATCGGCGCCGCCGCTGACGCTCACCACGAATCCGCGCGAGCGACTTTTACGCAAGTAGTCGAACAACCCGAGCATCACCGCCCGGGCGAACTCTTCTTCTTTGACGTGCGGCCCTTGTTCCCACGGCTCGGGCGCAGGGTCGGGGACCTCGGGGTCGAGATCGGGATACGTGAACGGGCACTCGACGACCAGCGGGTGTTCGCCGCCGAGTTTCGGTTCGTAGCTTCCCGTGCGGGCGCGCATCATCCGCGTGATTTCGACGTCGACCACCGCCGTGGTCACGAGGACCGGTTCGAACGAGAACCGCTTGCCTTGGGCGACCATGTTTCCTGCCGAGGCGATCAGCCCGCCGCCGTCGTAGATGATCCGCCCCGCTTCGTTACCCAGCAGGTTTGCGTACACATAGCTGACACCGAAGGCCCGCGAGCCTTCGACCACGAACCGCCGCCGGATTTCGTGCTTGCCGAACGCAAAGTGACTGGCGCTGGGGTTCAAGATCACGTCGACGCCTTCAAAGACCATATCGCCGCCGGGCCGCTTCGCCACCCAAGCGTCTTCACAAATCTCGAAGCCGATGTTCAATCCGCCGACGTCGAACACCAAGTCGCCGATCGGGTAACTTTCTCCGCCGATACGAATCTCGTCGCGCACGCCCCGCGGCCAGGCCTTGAACCAACGGGGCTCGTAGTGCAAACCTTCGCCCGCCAAATGCCGCTTGGCGACGAACCCCGCGATTCGGCCGTCGACGGCCAGGCAAGCCGCATCGAACAACGCGCTTTTGTGCAACAGGGGCAAGCCGATCGAAACGATCAGGCCCCGCGTGGCCGGAATGATCGCATCGAGAACGGCGAGCACTTCGTGCTGCATGTCGGTCGAGTGGAAGGCGTCTTCGCATCCGTAGCCCGAAATACACAGCTCGGGCAGGCAAACGACCGTCGCTTCCGCTTCGCGGGCCTGTTCGATCGCGGCCAAAATGTTGCGGCAATTGTCGTCCCACGCCAACGGGGTTTGATTCACGGCGGCGGCGGCCAATCGGATACGTTTCATGAGGGCTCCTCGGCAGAATCATTCCACAACGCCGACCAGGCTTGCCGGGTCTTGTGCGATACGATCACCGGAAACGGCTGCGGATCGCGGATCCGCAAGCAGGCCTCGGGCAGGCGGGCAAGCTCCTCCTGCGCCCGCTTGCGGGCACGAACGACGGCCTCGGCTTCGGGTACCGTGTGCAGCCCGGTCGCTTCATGTTCTCCGGCTTGCGCGTCGTCGGCACGCGAAAACAGCGGAACAAGACGCGGCTCGGCGGTCTTCAGGCTATTTTCTTCGTCTTCGAGCGAAAACGACAGCGGGAGCCCCTGGAAATCGTACCACGGTCCCGCGGGACGGGCCTCGACGTGCGGCGCGTAGAGGATATCGGCCCGGGCGCGACCGTCTACGTACGCCCGCACGACCTCGACCACTCCCGGCGGCGAGCGTTTTTCCACCTGTTGCGACAACTTCCAGCAAGGACGCATCGCGCCTTGTTCGGTTTCGATCGCCGCCAGCTTGTACACACCGGGTAAAGCGGGCTCGTCGTAAGCGGTGGCCAGTCGCGTGCCCACGCCCCACAGGTCGATCGGGGCCTCGGCCCGCTTGAGCGCGTCGATGCGGTATTCGTCCAGATCGCCCGAAGCGACGATTTTGACGTCGGTCAGTCCGGCTTCGTCCAACGTTCGGCGTGCCGTTCGGCTCCAGTAATCGAGGTCGCCCGAATCGAGCCGCACGGCCAGCAGCCGATGTCCCTTTTCGCGAAACCGTCGCGCCGCGGCGACGGCGTGCTTCAGCCCTTCGCGTGTGTCGTAGGTATCGACCAACAAGATGCCGTTTTGCGGCATCGCCTCGGCGAACCCCTCGAAGGCCTGCAATTCGTCGTCGAAGGCCATCACCCAGCTATGCGCGTGTGTGCCGCGGACGGGAATACCAAAAAGCTTACCGGCAAGCACGTTCGACGTACCGGCGCAGCCGCCGATGTACGCCGCACGCGAGGCAGACACGCCGCCGTCGAGCCCTTGGGCGCGTCGCAGACCGAAATCCAAGACGGGATCGCCCCTTGCCGCCAGACACACCCTGGCGGCCTTGGTGGCGATCAGCGATTGGAAGTTCAAAATCGTCAGCAGGGCGGTCTCGACCAATTGGCCCCAAAGCAATGGCGCCTCGACCCGCAACACCGGTTCGCCCGGCAGGGCGATGCTTCCTTCGGGCATGCCGTAGACATTGCCGACAAAATGCTTTCCGCGAAGGTGCTCGAGAAACTCGGGCGGAAACAACTTCGAGCCGTCGGCTGCGGTGATCGTCTTGAGATACGCGATGTCGTCGTCGGAAAATCGCAACCCGGCCAAAAACTGAGCGGCCGTGTGCTGTCCGCAGGTAATCGTGAAGGCCCCACCAAACGGATTCCGCCGGAAGGTCGCTTGAAACACGGCGCGGCGTCGATCCATGCCCAGCTTGCGGTAGCCGCAGGCCATCGTGAGCTGGTACA
>CAYVVR010000189.1:0-7540 GCA_964454655.1 uncultured Planctomycetaceae bacterium
CGCTCCGGCAACACGGGTGTTGCCCGACACGGCAGTCAAAACGAGAAATAAGCATCCGAGCAGACGGTAGGTGTTTCGGCTCACGTTGAACTCCTGTTGTTGAGAGACCCCCCGTTTGATGCAGACGCACGCCGATTCCGCGAAGCGCCGCCCGCACGACCGATGCATCCTTCCACTTTGATCCGGCGCTCGGGCCGATGTCAACTCGATCAAGTCGGCTTGCAACCCTCGAGTCGGTCGATCATGATCCACATGCATCCGGCGGGACTACGCACGCATTTTCCACCGATGCACGTTGCCGCGTGATTTACCGCACCTCCAGGAACGTCGCCCATGAGAACATTTTTCGTGCTGGTTATCATGGCCATCATGTGCCCGTCGAGCGTATCGGCGATAGCCGAGTCGCCTGCCGATCGCATTGCCCGAGTGGCGAACACGCCGGGGCTTGTCGCCTTCTGGGACTTTTCACATCGTGAGGGAGCGACCTGGGGATCGTATCACGACCCGCAGGTCGTCGAGCGCGAGTTTCCCGTGTACCTGCGCCGCATCGGCGATCCGAAACGCTACACGCCCGACGATTGGCCGTACGGCGACGAGGATTCGCGTCTGACGATCGACACGTCGGGACCGTTCGGACACGCCGTTCGGTTCAATCAGGGCTTCATCTTCGGCGAGGTGCCTCGCGCAACCTTCGACGGTTCGCCGTTGGATATCTCCGGAAACCGTCCGTTTACCCTGATCGCGTGGATGAAGTTTGTCGGCAAGCGGCACATGATTGCCGGCATTTGGGACGAAGGCGGTTGGAAGAAGTACGGCGGCCGACGCCAAATCGCGTTGTTCGGCGGGCTGTTCGGTTCGCGCGGCGTGATCGGACACATCTCGGCGACGGGCGCGGCGAGCTATCCGCAATCGACCGCCCCGGGATCGCAGTACGCCCGTTGCCGCGCCGTCGACGGCCGCGGTTTCGACAACGATCGCTGGACGGCCGTCGCCATGACTTTCGATCCCCAAACCGAGCATGTCGTCGTTTACTGCAACGGCACGGCGACACCGTGCGATTTGGTCGATCCGGTAGCCCGCGACGTTTTCGGCGATCGGGCGCCGTCTGAGGCCAACCCGTACCGTTTTCCGTGGCCGATCTATTCCCCTCGCGCATTCGTGTTGAAGTTCAACGGCTACGATGCGACCTCGGGCGTGTACGAGCATTGGTTGTATATCGACACGCAACGGCGAAGGGCGACCTATCACCGCGATTGCGTTCCCGGTGTCGATATGACGCGTTCGTATCGCGTACGATTCGCCGTCGACGGCAAGAAGACGTTCGGGCCGGTGTCCTTCGATGCGCAGGAAGAGGCCGCGCTCGAGTTACCCGAGACGGTCGTGCTGGAACCGGGCGTCGAGATCGTCACGTCGCTCGAAGTGCAACAAAACGGCGTGTGGCGCCGCGTGGGCGACGAGATTCGCTATCCGCTGCGTGAAGGGGCACCGTTCACGTTCGGCCGCGCGTTGGGCTTGGGCAACGACCCCATCGCGCACGGCTCGCAATTGTTCATCGACGGGGCCGCCGTGTTCAATCGCGTCCTTTCGTCCGACGAGTTGCGGACCTTGGCGTTCGTTTCCGATCGACCGTGACACGCCGCTGCGTGCGTGTCGAAACGGCGACGAAAAAAGGCGGGCGCTCCGAAAAGCTCCCGCCCGACGATTATCTTGCGAAATGCGATCGGTTACGATCGCGCGATTCGCTTTATTCTTCCGGCCGCTCCGATTCTTCCAGACGCACCAAGAGGATCTCTTGCGTGCGTTCCGGACCGAAGTGGACGAGTACCGGGGCCTGGTCTTGGGTAAGATTGTAGATCCCGGTTTCCATGATCAGATCGGGGTTCGACCCGTCGGCCGCCCGCCAGACGGCACGCTGCGTCTTCTCGTCGACCATGCCTTCCACCGGATGCGTCGTGCCCGTCGATTCGTTGTAGAACGTTCCGGCCACGATGCCGTTCTTGGTCACGGCCAACTGCAAGTACATGCTCGACGCGTTGACCCCTTCGGCGGTCAGGGCAAAGACGCCAAGCGGCAACCATTCCAACTCGTCGGCCTGTTCTTTCGCACTCTCGGGTACCGAGGCGGCGATTTGCGAGGTGTCGCTGTAATACTGCTCGGCCGAGCCGTATTCTTCGCCGTCGACGTAGACCACGTTGTTTTCGTAGTACACCGTGCCGCCCGATCCGTAACTGTAGTAGATCGGATGCGTCCATCGATGCAGAACCCAACCGGTGATCGCGCCGGCGGTCGCCCAATGCCACCAGTAATCGGGGCGGTAACCCGGATGGCCGGGATGCCACGGGTACGGCGGGCGTCCGGTAACCGGCGGATGCACGGGAGGACGATTCGGTGGTCGCACGCCGGGCGGACGCTCACCCGGGGGCCGATCACCAGGCGGCTGTGTTCCAGGCGGTCGATTTCCGGGCGGATTTCCCGAGCCAGGCGGTCGGTTGCCCTCACCGGGGCGCGCAGGCAGTTGTACCGCAGGTGGTGTGGTTCCCGGATTGCCCGAACCAGGCGGCTGCGTTCCAGGAGGACGGATCCCGGGGCGATCGCCACCGGGGGCCGTGCCGGAACCATTGCCGGGACGTGCCGGTAATTGTACCGCAGGCGGCGTACTACCCGATCCGTTGCCGGGTCGCGCCGGAAGTTGCGCCGCAGGCGGCGTTGCCGGTCGGGTCGAAGGACCTTGGCCGGGCTTGAACCAGTCGGGCATCGAAGGACGTTGCGTCGGCAACGTGCCGATTTGCCCCTGAATTTTGCTCCGGTCGATACTCGGCCGTGTGCCCGTCGAGGGCAGGTTCGGCAACGACGGACGGCCTGTCGAAGGCGTGCCTACCGACGGTCGACTGGGAACCGACGGACGCGTTCCGCTCGACGGCAAATTGATACTCGGACGACTCGGCGTCGTCGGTCGCGTTCCGCTGGAAGGCAAGTTGATGCTAGGTCGGCTCGGAACCGAAGGCCGCGCACCGGAAGGCACGCTGATCGAGGGGCGGCTCGGCGTCGGGCGGCTAACCGATGGACGACTAACCGATGGACGACTGACGGAAGGACGACTCATCGACGGCGATCGGTTGATCGAGGGCCTTGCCCCACCTCCGACGCGGCCGCCACGTTGCGCCGATGCACCGTCGGCGATCAGGCACGCCGTCGTCACGATGATTACCGGAAAAAGAAGGGATCGCTGGAAGGTCATTGTGAGGCCTCCTCGTTTGCTTGCGAGGCCTCGTCTGCTTGTCGGACGACGGTGACCTCCGGGACGTTCGGTTGCAACTCACCGTCGATTTCGCGGTTGGTCGATTGCCAGCGGATCGTGTTCTCGTCGACAACGGTGATCACGTTGATGGCCGAGGCACGACGCCCGTCGGCCAAAACGAACGACTTTTTCACCAGCCAGCGATTGGCGTCGCGAATCCACACGCCTTGTCCGACGCCGCCTTCGGAATCGAACGTCCACGAGCGAATATGGCCGGCCACCGGGTCCCACCCGACGAACTGCGTGCCTTCGAGAACGGTTTGGCCGTCGGTTTCGACGCGAAATGTCCGCTTCAAAAACCGCTTGTTCAACGTCCATTCGCAGTCGGTCGTGATGACGGCGTCGTCGCCTTTGTCGACCCAACGACCGACGAGCCCATCCAATTCCGCCAATGCCGACGGTTGAGGCTCGGTTTGTTCGGCGGCCGTGCCCTCGACGGTCGCTTGTTGCTGCGCAGCCGCACTTGTTGCCGCAAGCACGACGAGGGGCGCAACCAGCACCCAAACTCGCATTCGGAAACTCCTTGTGAAGAAAAGAGAAGCAAAGCGACGTGAAAAGAGCCCCTACAGCGAGTGGGTCACCGATGTGTGCGGCGCTTTTCGAACGATTGTGGTGAATTCTACGCCATTGATTACCAAGAGGCACGTCTTTTTTACTACCGGTGAGTTTTCGGTGTGCGGCAGCGCGTTTCAAGTCGAACTATGCCACCACATAACTCCGGTCTCCGACACGACTTGCAAAAAACGCCTCGGTTCCCCCCCATGAACACGAAGCGAATCCTACGACCGAAAACATGCCGAATGGAAATTTGGAATCGTGCCGATGCGTTGTGTCGACGCCTCGGTGCTGGAGATGAAAACACGTGAAAGCCGGCCGCCGCAGTAGAGGTGGTGTGCAGACAGACTCCACTCCCGAGCGGACCGACAAGATTGCCGATGTCGGAGAGGGCAGGTGCCTCGACCACCATCGGAACAGATACCGACGCTTCTCCGACGAAGTAGCCTGTTACTTGATGATCCCTATAAGACGGTGTCCCACGCCGGCGACCGCGGTAAGCCCGCTTTTTCTTCCAAAGGCGGCCTGCCGATCGGGCGGATCGGCGAGCGGAACGCCTCACGCAACGCGGTTGGTCGTGAACGCGATCGGTGTGTTTTGAATCCCGACAAAGATTATTACGTTCTTTGGGATATTTGTCTTCGATCTATATTCTTCCCATGCACATCGTCTATTATCGGCGATGCGTTTGCGAATCGAACGTGTCCGGTTCTTGTCAAAACGGCTTGCGCCGAGTGCGCCGATAGCGGGTTGATGCATCGTATGAATTGTCGCGAGTTCTCGTCCCCGGTGGTGTCCTGCTGTCTTGTCTAGTGGCGTTGCGGTCGGGACGTTTCCGTTCCGCAGCCACGCAGCGCGGGAGGTGCTACTCATGGGGCGTCTCATCATTCTCGCGGCCGCATTCGCGGCTTGGTTCTGCGGAAACGCAACCGGCAATGCCGCGGTCGTTTCCTTTTCGCTGGTCACGGTCGGCGTGCCGGGCAATCCCGCCGACGACAGCGGCTACGGTGCCGTGAATTACGTGTATTCCATCGGGCAGTATGAAGTCACCAATGCCCAGTATGCGGCGTTTCTCAACGCCGTCGATCCGAACGGTATCCAACCGTTGCGACTTTATCACGGAAACATGGCCGCTAACGACGAGGCGGGCGGCATCGCCTACGAAGCAAGCGCCGCTTCCGGTAGCCACTATCATCCCAAGGCGGGACGCGAAGACCGACCCGTCGCTTTCGTGTCGATATGGAGCGCCGCCCGATTCGTCAATTGGCTACACAACGGGCAGCCTGTTCTCGACGCGTCGGCTACGATCGACGATATCGAATCGGTATGCAATCGCGGCGCATACGATATCGTGGAAGGCTCGCCGTTGATTCGACAACCGAACGCGACATGGTTCTTGCCGAACTTCGACGAATGGTACAAGGCCGCGTACTATGACCCGGCTTCGGGGGCGTACTACGATTATCCCACACGGTCGGACACGCCGCCGGTGCCTTCGCCACCGCCGGGCGGTGCCGACGGCGCGAACTTGAACATGGTAGCCGGCGGTCCGACTTCGACGGGCGCCTACCCAGACGCGTACAGCCCGTTCGGCACGTTCGATCAGGCGGGCAATATCGGCGAATGGATCGAAGATTTCAGCATCGTCAACAACGATCTCGCCGCGGCTTTGAGCGACCACTACAAAAAGAAACGAGCCTACAAGGCAGGCTACATGAAGTGGATCAACCCAAGTGCGACCTGGTCGACCACCGGGTTCCGAGTGGCTGGCCCGGCGCCGGTTCCCGAGCCGAACACGTGGATCGGACTGTGTGGAATCGGTGCGGTAGCCGCCTTCACATGCATGTATAAACGTCGCACCGTGTGGCGGCGACGACCGACCCACCCGACGAATCGACCCGGGTGAGGGAACGTCCAAGAGAACGCACAAGAAAATACGTGGACCTGTGAACTATGGGAGGATGATCCTCATGCGTTTTGCGGTAATAGTTTCGACGGCAGTTGCGGTATGGGGTATTTCGGCGGGTATCGCACGTGCAGCGTATACCGAGACGATGACCCCCGACATGCCCCAAAAAAATCTGGCGGTCGATTACGGGTTGATCGACGACGGAGCCGCCCGCGACCAAAGCGACGTCTTCCAGCGGGCGATCGACGAGTTGGCGGCAACCGGCGGCGGACGCCTCATCGTGCCCAAGGGTACCTATCGGCTGGCGGGGGTGCGTCTGAAGTCGAACGTTCACCTGTTGTTCGAGGCCGGAACCGTCATCAAGCCGAATTGGCCGCCGGGCACCAAGACGGTCGTGTTCATCCTCGACGCCGAACGCCCCCCGAAACGCCAGGCTACCGAAGCCGACGAAAAAGCGTTCATCGAAAACGTCAGCCTGCGAGGTCTGGGCGGACGTTGGATCGTCGATTACTCGGACCGCAAGCCGAAAAAAGGGGAAGGCGTGCGGGCGGTGGTGGCCACGATGGTGCGAAACTTCCTCATCGCCGATTTACTCATCAAAGACAATTACACGACCTACTGCGGAATCACGCTCTCTCCCCTACAAACCGAACGCGACACGAGCAACTGGCCGGTGTCGCGGGCGACCGACGGGACCGTGCGAAACTGCCGAATCGTCAACGCCAGTCCGGGCTACGGCTTGACGCAATTGCACGGCGCCCAATCGATCTTCTTTAAGAACATTTATGCGAAAGGCGGCGTCACCCTGCGACTCGAAACGGGGGCCGTCGGGCCCCATACCGGTGTTTACGACATCAAGGCGAAAAACGTCGTCAATAAGAACGGCCGTTGCGCCGTGATGCTCGGACCGCACAGTGCGGTCAACGGTGTCGTTCAGGTCGACGGTGTGCGCACCGAGAGCAGCGCCTACGCCGTCACGATCGGCTTAGGCGGTGTGAAAGAGGCGCAACAAAAGATTGATCCCGACGCGACGAACGGCAGTTTCGCCGAAGGCAGCTATGTCAAGAATATCCATGCCGTATTCGGCATGCGCGCGCAGATCAAGACGCATTCGATCCTCGAAATTCCGGAAGAATACTACGACGATCTGCAAATCAAGTGGTTCGACAAGTTTTTCGAAGGCCCTTCGATCGGCGCCGTGCGCGACAACACCGAGGGCCGTTATCACGTGATCATCGAAAACGTGACGATGGAAGGCTTCAAATACAACGCCGACAAGCCGATACTCACGCCCGCCGATGTGCGCCCGGGCAAATGGCCGGAAGAACTACGCAAGTGGAAAGCCTCGCACCCCGACGCGGCCGTATCGACCTGGTAACCGTGAGCGACGCGTAAGCAGCGCGAAAAGGCCCCGTTTCCCCGCAAGAAACACGGCGACGACTACCGAAACGCCGGTCGACGCTCGAACATGGCGCCGGCAAAACGAGCGATTCACGGATTATCCTTGCGGTTGCGTGCTTCTCTTCTCTACAATCGTCGGTAGGCTGGAAACGGGGCCTGCACCGGACTATTCTCATCTGTTGTCGTCCTGATCGGCCGCGGATCGACCGCCGGAAGCTCCGGCATCAGCGGTTCCCATTCATTCGGAACATCCAAGCACGTACCGCCCAAGTCGACGAGAACAGCCGGCAAGCCCCCAATTTTTGATACGGTTGGGGGCATCCTGCTGAAGACGATACTATCGCGTTCATCGATCGCCGAAGTCTTTGGGCTTTCGA
>CAYVVR010000190.1:0-7532 GCA_964454655.1 uncultured Planctomycetaceae bacterium
GAAGCGGTTCAACGGAATGTGTGCGGCTGCCGACGTCGATCGACCGAACGCAAAGCGCCGGTCGGCGAAACGCCTTGGGTGGCTCGCCGTCGCCCTGTCGGCGGCGGTCGTTTCTGTCGGCTGTTCGTTGTGGACGGGCGGCAAGACTCCCGATACCGACGAACTCGAGCAATGGGCCGAGCCGTCCAAACGCGAGCTCGTCGGCGACCTCGCGGTGCCGTTCGGGCTGCACCCGATCGCCGTGGAATCGATCGGGCTGGTCACCGGTTTGCAAGGTACCGGCGGCGATCCGTATCCGTCTCCGCAGCGGGCATTCTTGCTTTCGGAAATGCAAAAACGCGGTGTCGAAAAGCCGAACACCGTGTTGGCCTCGCCCACGACCGCGATGGTCATGGTGCGCGGATACCTGCGCCCCGGTATTCGCAAAGGCGACCGTTTCGACATCGAAGTGCGTATTCCCTCCCGGAGCGATACGACGAGTTTGCGAGGCGGTTTCTTGCTGGAAACCGATCTCCGCGAAATGGCCGTGTTGGGTAATGCCGTGCGACAAGGTCACGTGCTGGGGATTGCTCGCGGGCCGGTGCTTGTCGATCCCGCGGCCGATCCCGAAAAAGACCACGTCTACGCGACGCGCGGTGTGATTCTCGGGGGCGGTATTTCGAAGACCGACCGTACCTTGGGGCTGGTCCTCAAACCTGAGCATCGCTCGGTGTTTTACGCCGCGCAAATCGAAAAAGCGATCAACAAACGCTTCTACGAGGTCAAACGCGGCATCCACGAGGGCATTGCGACCGCCAAGACCGACGAGTACGTCGAACTGCGAGTACCCAAACGATACGCGAACAACGTCAATCGATTCATGGACGTCGTTCGGGCGATCCCCTTGCGCGATACCGAGTACGAACGTGTTCAACGCTTGGAAGATTTGCGTAACCGGTTGTTGAAACCGGAGACGGCCGGCCGGGCTGCGATCGAATTGGAGGCTCTCGGCCGAGAAGCGATCGACACGCTCAAAGAGGGACTAAACTCATCCGACCTCGAGGTTCGCTTTTATGCGGCGGAGGCACTGGCCTATCTAGACGAGCCTTGTGCGGCGGAACCGTTGGGTGAAATCGCTCGCTCCGAGCCGGCCTTCCGCGTGTACGCGCTGGGGGCGTTGAGCACGCTCGACGATCTTTCGTCGATCGAACAATTGCGTGCGTTGCTTTCGGTGCCGAGCGCCGAAACCCGGTACGGGGCCTTCCGGGCATTGTGGACATTGAATCCCAACGATCCCTTGATTGCCGGGGAGGTTCTCCAGGATCGGTTTGCCTATCATGTTCTCGACGTTGCCGGTCCGCCGATGGTCCACGTGACCCGCTCGAAACGCCCCGAGATCGTGTTGTTCGGAAAGAACCAGCGATTGCACGGCTCGTTTGCATTGGAAGCGGGCAACAACATTCTCGTGACCTGTCACGAACCGGGCAAAGTGGTCGTTTCGCGATTCGCCGTCGGGGAACCCGACCAGAAACGTTTCGTCACCGAAGACCTCGACGAAATCATTCGAGCGATCGTCGATCTCGAAGGGACCTATCCGGACGTCGTCCAAATGCTGCAACAGGCCAAGGCCGCGGGCGCGCTGGAAAGCCGTTTCGAAGTCGACGCGTTGCCCGAGCCGGGACGCCACATCTCCAGGGCGAGGGCGCAGGAGACTATGCCCGAAGACGCCGCAGAAGAACCGGCGACGGTCGATTCCGCGGCCGATATCGAAACGCCCGCTGACGCCGCCGACGAGGGGCCTTCCCTGTTCGGGTGGTTGGGGCTGGGCAAAAAAAGCAAGGACATCGGTAAAGCCGAGAAGAACTAACGCTGGTTCTTCAGGGTGGTAAAATCCCCCTTGGCGAAGGTGGTGGTTTTTCGGTAACCAAGTCGAGGGGGCGGCTTTTTCTCCTATTAGGGCTCAACGACACGATTCGGCTCGTGATAGAATAACAGTTTCCCGCAGGCTCCCGACCTCATCTCAACAGGGGTGGTCTCCCCAAGGCGAGGTAGACAGGGAGGGCCAATCACGTCGTCGATGGCGGAGTGTCGATGCTCAAAGCCCTGGAAATCATCGGATTCAAGAGTTTCGCCGACCGGACGCGGTTCGAGTTTCCGCCCGGCATTACCGCCGTTGTCGGACCGAACGGCTCCGGGAAGTCGAACATCGTCGATGCCATCAAGTGGGTGCTCGGGGAACAAAGCGCCAAGAGTCTCCGCGGCAAAGAGATGGCCGACGTCATCTTCAACGGGTCGGGGGAGCGGCGCGCGCTGAACTCGGCCGAGATCACCCTCACGCTCGATAATAGCAAGGGCATTTTTCCGATCGAGACCGACGAGGTTCACATCACCCGCCGCGTCTATCGCAGTGGAGAAGGTGAATACCTCATCAACCGCCAACCTGCTCGCTTGCGCGATATTCGCGATCTGCTCGCCGGGACCGGTTTGAGCACGCACGCGTACAGCATCATCGAGCAAGGGAAGATTGATCAGTTGCTTCAGGCTTCGCCCTTGGAACGGCGGGCCGTCTTCGAAGAAGCCGCCGGTATCAGCCGCTTCAAGAGTCGCAAGCTCGAAGCGCTGCGGCGGTTGGAACGCATCGATCAAAATCTGCTGCGGCTATCGGATATCGTCGACGAGGTCGAAAGCCGTCTGCGAGTCGTCCGTTCTCAGGCCGGAAAGGCGCGTCGGTATCGAGAGTACACCGAGCGATTGCGCGAATTGCGGACGCATGCCGCCCGCATCGACTGGACGGCGCTGACCGAACGGGCCGCCGCCATCGCCGAGCGGTTGACCCGACTGCGGGAGGAACATGCCGCGTGTGCCGCCGAGGCCCAGACCCTCGATGCGAAGCTGCTGGAAGACGATAGCGAGGCCGAAAAGGTCGCCGAAGCCCTACGCACGATCGACGGTCGAATCGCCGAAAATCGCGAGCAAATCGCGACTCTCGAATCGACGATCGAGCATGATCGCGAGCGCATCGCCGAGTTGGAAGCCGACCTCGATCGGTACCGTAAGACGCTCGAGGGCGCGTCTCGCCGTGCGGAAGGGGTCGAGTCGCAGCGGGCCGAAACCGAAAAGAACGTCGAAGAAGCCCGGCGGGAACACCAATCGCTCGCTGCCCGGGTTGCGGAAGAAGAACGCGTCCAAACCGAGATGCTCGAGCGTCTCGACGCACGACGCGCACTCTACGAACAACATCGCGTCGATCATTGGCGAGCATTCAACGAGGCCCTCGACCTCGGAAAACAGATCACGAAACTCGAAACCCACCTGGATGCTCTAGACGAGACGAGACGACGCGTCGCTGCCGAGGTCGATTCGCTTACCGAACAAGAAACGGTCGTCGAAGAAGAACAAAAGCGTCTGGCCGCGGCATTGGAACAGGCCCGGCAAGAGGCTGAATCCGCCTCGCTTGCGGCCGAACAAGCGGCAGCGGTCGTGAACGACGCCGAAGCCGACCTGAAACGTCGTCGGGAAGAGCTGGCCTCGCTTCGCGAAAAACGCAGCGCCTTGGCCGAGCGGGCGAACATTCTCGCCGAACTCGAAGAGCGGGCCGAAGGGGTCGGTCCCGCCGTACAGAGTTTCTTGGAGCAGTGGAAGGCGGGCAGGCTTGCTTGCGGCGACCACGTGCACGGTATGTTGGCCGACTTGATGGACGTCGGTCTCGAGGCCGCCACGTTGATCGACATCGTACTGGGCGACAAGACGCAAGCCGTCGTGGTCGACGAGATCGAACCGCTGGTCGATGCCGTGGCGCGGGGCCGGATGCCGCTGGGCGGGCGGATCACATTCCTGCCGATCGCCGGGGATGCGCCCGATCATTCGGGTAAGAGTACTCCGGAGGGATTGCCGGGGGTGCTGGGACCGGCCGTGCGTTTCATCGACACCAGCGATGCCGTTCGCCCCTTGGTGACGCGATTGTTGGGCGATTTGTGGATCGTCGAGAACGCCGCTTGCGCGATGGAGCTGCGGTCGAGGTTTCCACATCTTCGGTGGATTACGCTTGCCGGCGAGCTGCTCGATGCGGGCGGAATGTTTCAGGCGGGGCCGAAAACCGCAGGCGAGGGAATCCTTTCGCGGCGGAGTATGCTGCGCTCGTTGGCCGAACAGTTGACGCGGTTGGATGGCGAATTGAAACAGGCGGGCGCGTCGCTGGAAAAGGCCGAAACGCGGCAGCAGCAGGCCCGCGAAGCCCACGAACAGGCCGCCCTGCGACGCCGTGAAACAGCGCAGGCGGCCGCCGAGGCAGAACGTCGTTTGAACGAGCATCAGCAGCGATACGACGAGCTCCGCCGGCGATTGCAGGACGCACGCAATCAACTCGAGAAAACACAGCGCGAGCACGAAACGACCGCTGCCCGATTGCAGGCTTTGACCGCCCAGAAAGCCGAAGCCGACCGACGTTGCGATGCCCTGAAGAAAGAATTGGATCGTTTGGGCGACGAGATTGCCACGTTGGAGGAGGAGTTCAAACAGCACGCCGCCCGCACGACCGAATCGAAAGTTCGGTTGGCCAAGTGCGAAGAACGGCTCACCGGCCTTGAAGCTCAGTTGCGTCGATTCGAGCAGGTGCGCGAGGAACGTCGTCGCGAATTGGACGAAGCCGGGCGATCATTGGCCGAAACCGAGCAACGATTGGCGGCTACGCGCGAGGCGGTGGCACAAGCCGAAGCCCGGGCGGTCGAACTGTACGACATCAAGCAGCAGCTCGAAAACGAGGCCAAAGACATCATCGCGCAACGCGAGGCGATCGCCGAGCAGCGTCGTCGGCGAGCGGCACAAATCCAAGAAGTGCGTCGCAAGATCCACGCGTTGGAAGAAGCCGTCCACGCGGCCGAACTCGAGGCCAACGGCATCGAACACGAAAAACGGAACCTTGCCGATCGGCTGCGGGAAGATTACCAGATCGAAATCGCCGACCTCGAACGCGAGGTCGAAAACGAAGACGCCTGTTCTCGCGACGAAATGCGTCGAGAGATCGAAGAGTTACGGCGCAAGATCAATCATCTGGGAAACGTCAATTTGGAAGCCTTGGCCGAGCTGGAAGAATTGGAAGCGCGTTATACGCATCTCAAGTCGCAATTCGATGATTTGACGACGGCCAAGAATTCGTTGTTGAAGATCATCGAACGAATCGACGCCGACAGTCGAAAGCTCTTCTCGGCGACCTTTCAGCAGATCAAGGAGCATTTCTCGGCGTTGTTCCGCGACCTGTTCGGCGGAGGTCACGCCGACATCGTGCTGGAAGAAGGCGTCGATATCTTGGAAAGCACGATCGAGATCGTCGCCCGGCCGCCGGGAAAAGAACCGCGAAACATCACGTTGCTAAGCGGCGGCGAAAAGACGCTGACGTGTGTAGCGCTATTGCTGGCGATTTTCCGCAGCCGGCCGAGCCCGTTTTGCGTTCTCGACGAGGTCGATGCCGCGCTCGACGAGGCCAATATCGACCGATTTACCCAGGTGTTGCGAGATTTCCTCTCGATCACCCAGTTCGTCATCGTGACGCATTCGAAAAAGACGATGACCTGCGCCGACACGATGTACGGAATCACGATGCAAGAATCGGGGGTCTCGAAACGCGTGTCGGTTCGATTCGAAGACGTCAGTGAGACGGGCGAGATTCTTGGGGGAAGGGATCCGGACGACGCATCCGCCCGCGAAGCCGACGAGGAACAGGCGGCGTAACGATACGACCGTGCCGGTTTCGTTGGGGGTGTTTCCACCGCGCGTCCGTGTGGGGCACATCTTTCGCGATCGGGCTTTCTAACGCGGTGTAGGTGCTGTGACGGTCGGAGACCGGTTCGATTTGCGATGAATCGCGCGATCGTATCGATTGTAGCGAATGAGCGAGATTTTTCGGTTCGTTACATCTTGCGTCGCTTCTCGGCGGCCCCGGATCGGCACACTCGCTGTTCTTTGTCTTGCCTGCTTGACCGGACCTTCTGATAGGACGGGCCAAACTTTTTAAAGTCTTTGGCCGGTTTGACTCGAAACTAACAATCGGAAGGCTTGCTCGGGAAGGGCATCGTGCACCGGGTACGAGCGCTCGAGCGGGTCTTAGGGGGGAAATGTTCGAGGAAGTCCTATCTTGGCAGGTCCGGAACGCCGACTCTCCAGCGGGCTTTCTACGCACATCTCTCCTCAGGCATTCCTCAACCCAGTGACCGAACGTACCGAGGAGTCAGTGTATACGACGTGGAGAGGTTGATCGAAACCTTCTCTATTTTACGGATTTTCACTGACTTCCGGATGCTTTGGTTGCCGATGTGTTAAGTGAGGCGCGGGTCAGAGGGAGCTGAACCACGGCCAAGTGTGTAGAACCGTCCTCGTTCTCCCGACCCAGCATGTTGGCGAGGCGTTTCCAAAGGGGAAACACGACCGCGACGGAGCGAACGGTCGTCACTCGCGAGCATGGGGAAGACGAGGTACAGCCGGCTCCCAATCCGGCTGGCGAGAAGTCCATACCTAGCGAATGAGATTTCGGAGAGCCTGCAATGAAGGTCTTCACTACAGGTCAGGTCGCCAAGATCTGTAAAGTAGCCCCGCGCACCGTGAGCAAGTGGTTTGATTCGGGTCGGCTCAAGGGATACCGCATCCCCGGTTCCCAGGATCGGCGTATTCCCCGCGAATACCTGATCAAGTTCCTCAAGGAACACGGGATGCCCTTGGGTGAGTTGGAAGACGAGACGACCGCCAAGGTCCTGATCGTCGCCCAAGACCAGGTGTTGATCGAGAACCTGAAACGAGAGCTTCCGCCGGAACGGTCCTTCAAGGTGGCCGTCGCGGCGAGCGGCTTCGACGCCGGGATCCAGGCCGAGAGTTTCCGGCCGGATTGCATGGTCGTCGACTTCTCGATCGGCCGCACCGAAGGTCTCCAAATTTGCCAGCACGTTCGTCGAAACTCGGAATTCAACGACGTGATCTTGATCGCCTTGTTGCCCGACGACGGCAGCTCGATGAGCTTCGACCGCTCGGCGATCAACGAAACGTTCAAGAAGCCGTTCGACGCGTCGTTGCTGGCGGAACGTATCCGCACGCTCGTCGGTGCCAAAAAAGAACTCGTGTAGTCCATTCCGGTCGCCGCCGGAAATCCCATTGCGAATAGACCGATCGCCGGTTCGCACAACCCGTCGCGGTAAGACCCCCGCGACGGATAATTTTTCTTGCCCGCTTCGCTCAATTCTGCACGAGACCTCGCGTCGCTCTCCGGCGTTGGCGTCCCGGTGGTTTTATCGTCGAGATCAGATCCCGGCCTCCGCGACGCGTTCTTCGCAAGCACGCCGATGGTGTTCGTCGGCCCGCCTCGTCAAGCAGCCATTTTGCGGCCGGTCTGTTTGGGAGAGCATTCCGTTTCGCAGTCGGACGCCGTTTCGCCGAACGCGCGGTCGGGACGTAGCAGCACATACAGGGCCAGCGACGTCACGTACACGACCAAGAACGAGCCCACGACGTCGCCCGCAAAATGCCCGCCTTGGGCGATGCGGGTGATTCCCACGATACAGCCCCAGAGG
>CAYVVR010000191.1:0-7514 GCA_964454655.1 uncultured Planctomycetaceae bacterium
AGTTCGAACTCGGCAAGGGCGACATGCACGTTCCCAAGCCGAAACATTGAGGCGGGAAGTCGCCGTTTACTTCGCGCCGCCTCTCCCGAGGCGTACATTAGAAAGTTAGCGAAAAACGGCTCTTCATTGACGACAAAACGCCCCCATTTTCTGCTTTAGGAAGGCTGCCGATGGCAAACCGTGGCGAATCGCATCGAAACAAGTTCTCCCAATGGTACTGCGGCGGGTTGGCGTTTGTCCTCGCAGCGATGCTCGCGGCAACCGGGTGCGATTCCCCCAAACCCTCGTTGGACGAACTCGGAGAACTGCAATTCGATGCCGTTCCTCATTTTTTGGACCCGGAAGATGTTCAACGGATGATCCCCGATCTCCCCAAGGAAGAATCCGAAGAAGACGTCGACTCGTCGGATGACGCCTCGGCCCCAGCTTCCCCCGACGTCCAAGCCCCGGAAACCGACACCGAGCCGGCGGCGGCCGAATAGCCCCTCTACAAAGGGAGAGTAACAACTCCGATTTTGATGAATGCGCGGCATAGACAGATTTGCGCATTTGGGTAAGATAGATTCGCCTTGAGCGATCGTCACTCTTGCCCCACAATCGAGGGAATCCGATGCGATTCATCTTGTCTTGCGCTTTTCTGCCGATGCTGCTTGGTGTTGTCGGATCAATGGCTTCGCCGGTAGCGGCCCACGAGCCCCATTCTCCCACTGTGTGCCGAATTCCCCTGATCACCTACACGTCGTACGACGATCGAACCGTCCCCTATTTCGCCGCGCATCCGCCGGTGTACTACTCCTATCCGCTGGCCTTTCCGTACGGCTATCCGCCGGCCTTCCAGCGATCCGGAACGGCCCATTCCCAATCGCGGCAATCTCAGCGGAAGCAGCACTGTGATCCGCGGATGGACGGAGAAATCATCCCCAAAGTGATAAACAATCCGTACTATAGTGTTTCGACCGAGCGTTCCCTGAGGTCGACGACCGCCGAGGTCGAGCCACTGCGGATCCAGAACCCCTACTTCAGCGGTAATCCGCCGACCGCGGGAAGAATTCACCCGGCGCAGGCGTTCTAGGATTCCGATCGGATTACCGGCTTCCGACAGCGTCCCCAAAGCGGGGCGTTTCCGCGCGAATCTCAAACTGGTCTGGACTTGTGCGCGAAAGTCGCTAATCTTTTCGGGCCTTACGGTTTTGCTCATCGTTCGCGGCAAGGGATGGCCGTGAAGACGCCGTAGGCGGCGTGGGATCAAACGAACCAGTCGAACGGAGTCGCAACCGATGAACCGGGTACTCTGCCCGCTCGTCTTCTGCCTATTGCTGGCGGGCTGTCGCGGGAGCGAAACGGCCGCACCTGGCGTCGATCCTTTGTTCGGGCCGACGACCGTTCCGCCGCCGCCGACCGGCGCGGCCGCGATGGTCGATCCATACTACGCGAATCCGAACACAATTGGCCGCCAACCCGCTTCGGGCAACGTCCCGACCACCCCGTTGGCCGAGCGAGCGGAACCGCAGGCGTCAGGCACGGCAAGTCTATCGGCCCCCGAGGCCGCCGAGGTTCAAACGGCAGCCGCCGAAAAGGCGCCGGGCGAGGTCCGAACCGCCACCTACGAAGAGCCGATTCCCGCCCGACGAGGCGACGTCATTCGTATCCCCGACGCCGCTCTCGATCCGTCGGAGGCCCCATCCCCCCCGCCGCAACCGGCCCACGACAATGCGGCGGTCGGCGGACACGATGCGTCTCTGCCCGAACGATCCGAAGCGTCTTCAACCGCTTCAACCGATGACGGGTGGCGTCCGAACCCCGATGCCGCACTTCGCCCCATGGAAGACGCCGTCGTCCATTCGTCGCCGACTCCGGAACGAAAATCGATTCCTCGCGGTCCCATCGTGCGAACGCTTTATCCGGCTACAGAGGGAGCATCGACCACCACTGCCGCGACGCAATCTTCTCCGGTCGCTTCCCAGCCGGAAATCGTCGATATCTCGTCGCTTCCCCCGGCCCCAACCCGGTAGCATCGACGGCTGCGTCCTGCACCGGCGGCCTCCGAAATCGCCGTGCGGCTCCCCACCTATCGCCACGCGGCACCGCGAAGTTTATTTTGTGGACGAACGAGTCTTCTGATGCTACGATAGGCGCCAAGCACCGAGAGAGCATCAGGGGGAAGCGGGATTCACGCTCTCTCGGCCGGCTGCGATTACGATCATTCTGACGGAACCGATGTTTCATCCTCACCTGCCGACTCGAGGATGAATTTTCAAAATACGCGACCATCCTGCGCGGCGACTGGACTACATGCTGTCCATTGTCGCTCGTAGGAAATCGGTCTGCCTTTGCCTTCCACTAGCACGTCCCCGCCGCTGGTTTGACGACCATCATTCCACCCCGACCGAGCAACACCATGAAACGCAGTGCGCGATTATCATCGGCTTTGGCGGTTGTCGTTTGTTTCATCCTGTCGCCAAACCCCTCGGTTTCGGCGGCCGAACCGCCCTCGTTCGTCCTCGACGTGGCACCGCTTTTGGATCACCTTGGGTGCAACAACGCGCAGTGTCACGGCAGCACGACGGGCAAAGGCGGATTCCGCTTGTCGCTGTTCGGTGCCGACCACCGACTCGACTACGCGGCGATCACGCGGGCGGAAGAAGGACGCCGAATCGATCCCTTTGCACCTGCCGAGAGCTTGATTTTGCTGAAAGCCACCGGCGAAATCGAACACGGCGGTGGAAAGCGACTCGCCAAAGATTCGGCCGAATACAACGTGCTGCTGGAATGGATTCGGCGCGGCGCGCCCATGCAACCGCCCAACGGGCTTACACTGCAAAAGATCGACGTGAGCCCCAATGATCTGAAGTCGGCACCGAACGCCACCCAAACCTTGAAGGTACAAGCCGTTTTCTCGGACGGCACGCGACGCGACGTAACGTCTTTAGCCCGTTTCGAATCGCTCGATGAAACCATCTGCCGGGTCGATGAAAAGGGCACGGTCACAACGATCGGCTACGGCGAAACCCACATACGCGTGGCGTACAACCGGCGCTTCGCCCTGGCGCGCATTACCGTCCCTCGGACTCTCGAAGGCGGTTTTCCACAGGCGAAGGTCAACAACCGAATCGACGAGTTGGTCTCGGCCAAACTCGAAGAACTGGGTATTCCGCCCTCCGAGGTGTGTAGCGACGAGGTATTCATTCGCCGGGTCACGTTGGACACTCTCGGCCGGCTTCCCACACCGGAAGAAACGCGCGCGTTCCTTTCCGACAAGAGTGCCGACAAACGCAGCAAGTTGATCGACCGATTGTTGGCAAGCACGGAGTTCGCCGACTTTGCGGCGCTCAAGTGGGGCGACTTGCTTCGGATCAAGGCCGAGTTTCCCAGCAACCTGTGGCCGAACGCCGTCCACGCCTATTACCGCTGGATACGCGACTCGCTTGCCCAAAACAAGCCGTACGACCAATTCGTGCGAGAACTCTTGGTTTCGTCGGGCAGCAACTTCCGCGACCCGCCCGCCAACTACTATCGCGCCATGGAAAAGCGCGACCCGGTCGCGTTCGCCGAAAGCACGGCGTTGGTGTTCATGGGGGTACGGTTGGAGTGTGCCCGATGCCATGGGCACCCCAATGAACCGTGGACTTTCGACGACGACGTGGCGATGGGGGCGTTCTTCTCGCAGGTGAAGTTCAAAAGCACCAAAGAGTGGAAAGAGGAAATCGTCTACGTCGATCCGCGAATCACCTATCGGCATCCGGTCACCCGACAAACCGTCGTTCCCCGTTTCCTCGACGGTACGACGCCCGACATCCCGCCGAATACCGACCCGCGGGCCGTATTCGCCGACTGGTTGACCTCGCCCGAAAATCCCTACTTCGCAAAGAACATCGTCAACCGCATCTGGTTCTGGCTGTTCGGACGCGGGATCGTGCACGAGCCCGACGACATGCATCCGACGAATCCGCCGTCGAACGCGGCTCTTTTAGACTACCTGGCCGAAGAACTCGTGAAGAACGATTTCGACTTGAAATCGATCTACCGCCTGATTTTGAACTCGGCCACCTATCAGCGGTCGTCCAAAACGGTTCCCGGCAATGAAGAAGACGAAACCTATTTTTCGCATTACGTTCCGCGCCGCCTGGCCGCCGAGGTCTTGTCGGACGCCATCGGCGACGTTACGCAACGATGGGACCGGTTCGAAAGCCGGGTTCCCGAACCGTACTCGAATTGGCCGTTGGGCTATCGGGCTACCCGGATGTTCGACGGCAGCGTGAACACGCCGTTTTTAGAGATGTTCGGCCGGCCGCCGCGGGATACGTCGTACGAATGCGACCGCGACAACAATCCTTCGATGCGACAAGCCATTTACCTGGTGGCTTCGAGCACGATGGAATCGAAGGTCGCCGGCAGTCCTCGCATTCAAGCGTGGATACGCGACAAACTACCCGACGAAAAAATCGTCGACGAATTGTTCCTGTTGGCGTTTTCGCGTTTGCCTTCGGAACAAGAGAAAGCGACCGCGTTGGAATATCTCAAGCAAAACGGAACGAGTGGATCGGCAAGAACGCAAGCCGTCCAAGACCTGATGTGGGCGGCGTTGAACTCCAAAGAGTTCCTGTTCCAACACTGAGTCCAGCCCCGACCGAGAACAATCACACACGCAGATTCCGGCAACGCGTGACAGCCATCGACATGCCGGTATTCGACGAAAGGGTGATGCCATGTGGGATTATTCGAACGGCCGTTTCGAACCGAGTCGTCCCCGCGCGACACGACGGGATTTTCTTCGCATCGGCACGCTGGGGTTGGCGGGCTTGACGCTCGCCGACTGGTTCCGCCTGAAAGCCTACGGAAAGGCCACCGAGGGCAAAGCTCGCTCCGTCATTCAGCTTTGGATGGGCGGCGGCCCCTGCCACATCGACACCTTCGATCCCAAGCCCCAGGCGGGCCCCGATTATTGCGGGCCGTACAACAAGCCGATCAAAACCAATGTGGACGGCATTATCATCGGCCAGAAGCTGCCCATGCTGGCCAAGATCGCCGACAAGTACGCGTTGCTGCGCGGCGTCACGCACATGAGCAACGCGCACGAGATCGGCACGTACATCATGCAGACGGGCACGCCCCCCAACGCCGACCTCGTCTATCCTTCGATCGGCGCCGTGCTCGCGTACAAGCGCATCGAATCAGGAGAATACACCGGTGCCTTGCCGCCGTACGTGGGAATCACTTCGCCGTTGGGCCGATTCTCCGAAGCGGGCTTTCTCGGTAGTGCCTACAAGATGTTCACGACCGGCGGCGATCCGAACGCCGCAAGCTTCAACATCGGAGGCATCAGCACGAACGAACAACGCATCGCCCGGCTGCAACGCCGGAAGACACTCCTTGCCGCCTTCGACAGCTTCCAAAAAGAGTTCGAGGCAAGCGACGATGCCGCCGCGATGAACGACTTCCAAGACAAGGCGTACAGCCTCATCACCGGCGAAGCCAAGCAGGCCTTCGACATCGCTCAAGAAGACGACAAGCTGCGGGAACGCTACGGACGGAATCGCTTCGGCCAGTCGTGCCTGCTGGCACGGCGACTCGTCGAACGGGGAGTTCCCTTCATCACGATCAACTGGGGCGGCTGGGACACGCACAAACAACATTTCGAGCGAATGGAGCAATATCTGCCGCAGTTGGATCAAGGCTTCTCGGCTCTCTTGGAAGACTTGGATCAACGCGGCCTCCTCGACACGACGATCGTCACCTGGTTCGGAGAGTTCGGCCGTACTCCCAAGATCGCCAAGGAACCGCCGTGGAACGGAGGGCGTCACCATTTCGGAACGGCCTTCTCGGCGGTGGTCGCCGGAGGCGGCTTCCGCGGTGGGGCAGCCGTCGGGCAAACCGACCAGCGAGGCGAACGTGTGATCGATCGGCCGATTTATCCGTGGGATATATCGGCCAGCATGTACCAACTGTTGGGAATCGATCCGCACGGCACGTTGCCGCACCCGCGAGGATGCGTTGCTTATGTCACGCCGACGACCGGGGGCGAAGTCCCCAGCGGCGGCATGCTCACCGAGATCATGTAAATCGGCCGCGAATCATCCCGGCGTCGGCTGGGTTCGGCGTCGGGATATCCGCGTCCGCTTGTTCTCCATCCTTTGACAGCAGGAACTCGCTGAAACGATGACTCGCTTCTTTGCCTTGCAACGTGTGATGCCGGTCGCCTTCGTAGTCGTTTCGCTGCTTGCGATCGGAAACGCCTCGCCGTCGCAGGCGATCACGTATACGTTTCCGACACCGGGCGTCAAGACGGACGCCGGCTACCTTCCTGCCGGATCGTGTCGCGTCGAAAGCCCGATGCCGTGCCCCGTCACGGCGCTTGCGTTTTCGCCCGACGGAAAGCTGCTGGCTTCCGCTGGCCGCGGCGAAGTGCTTCTCTGGGACATGACCGACGGATCTTTGACACAACGCGTCTCGCTCGGCGACGGCACGGGCCAAGTTCACGCATTGCAATTCACGCCGGACGGCAACACCCTCGTTGCCGCAGGCGGAAAACCCGGCCGCAGCGGTTTCACGGTCGCCGTCGACCCGGCCTCGGGCAAAGTGACTCCCGTGGGCGAATCGGCCGAAGTCGTGTACTGTCTAGCCGTCGCGGGCGACGGTAAATTCCTTGCCGCCGGCGGCGCATCGGGCAAGCTCGACGTGTGGACGCTCGCCGATCGAAAGCACGTCAAAACCTTGGAATTCGCCGACACGTGGGTGCTTTCGGCCGCGTTCACCCGCGACGCCAAGCTTTTGGCCGTCGGCACAGGCGACTACCGCTTGGAAGTCTATGAAACCGACTCGTGGACTTCTCACGCCACCTACACCATGAAAGCTCCCGTGCGGGCGTTGATGTTTACACCCGACGGTTTGACGCTGTACGGTGCAGAAGCCGATGACACGCAAGGAAGCTACTTCCGCGCGACGATGCCGAACCCAAAGGCGACGACGCCGTTTCGACCGTTCGTTCGGCGAACGGCCATAGCTCCCGGTACGATTACCGATCTTGCCTGGTGCGGCGGGAAGAACCGCACGTTCTTTGCGCTTTCCAGCGGGCAAGTTCGCGTCGGCGACGTCGGCAGCGCCCGGTACATCGCCGTGTATCCGGGCACTAAGTGGCTGTACAGCGCGGCTGCGACCGCCGACGGGCGTCTCGCGGCCTTCGGTGCGGCAGACGGCACCATCGCCTTGTGGAATGCCGTCACGAACAAACCGCTGGCCCGATGCGTGCAACTCGGCGTAGGCACCGATCGCTGGGTGACCGTCACGGCGTCGGGTTTCGCCGCCGGTTCCTCGGCCGACGTGGTTCGATACACATCGAGCAACGCGTCGGTTCCCGCAGAAAAGCTCGCCGAATATTGGTTCGCCCCCGAGAAGGTCCACACCGTGTTCACTCCCAATGCGAAGCCGAAACCGCCGACCAAGCCCGCTCCCAAACCCGCTTCGAAAGCGGCCCCGTAGTCTTGCCGGGTTTCGACGTCTCCACGATCGCCTTGAAC
>CAYVVR010000192.1:0-7506 GCA_964454655.1 uncultured Planctomycetaceae bacterium
GGCATCAACCGACATCCACTCGCCCAACAGACGCGTCGCAGCATCTTGCAACTCTTTTTGCGGACTTCCGGCTGCCTCGGCCATGGCATCGAGGGCCACCGGCCCCCCCATTTCGGCGAGGATTTCCATCAGCGCGATCCGGCCCGCAAGGTCGGCGCTTTCGGCCGCCGCGGCAAGACGTTTCGCACATGCATCCCGATCGGTCATGCGCAAACAAGCCGTGCGAAGTGCCTTGCGGGCGATGCCGCCTTCTTCGTCGCTTCGCGGCTTCAACGTGCGTTCGATAAGCAACGACAGATCGTCGAAACCGGCGACTTGCCCGAGCGACGTCAGCGCCGCACCGGATATCGCAAGATCGGGATCGGCTGCCGCCTCTTTGAGAACATCGACCGCCGGGATCAAACGCCGTCCGACCATGCGGATCAATACCAAGCGTTCCTTTCCCCGGGCCGTCTTCAGTCGCGAGGAGATCTTTTCATCGACTTTTCCTTTCGGCAAGGCAGCCAACGCCTCGACGGCCGCCTCGGCCGCAGAACCATCCTCACTTGACGCGATGCGAAGCAGCACATCGAGACAAGAATCATCGCCGGCCCGCTTCAAGTAATCGATTGCCGCGAGTTGAACAGCTCCTCGGGTCGAACCTGCTAGATCGCGAATAGCAGGCAGTGCTTCAGGATCGGCGCGATCGGCAATGGCGATCACCAGCAAGGCTTGTTCGGCTTCAGGAAGTTGATCAAGTTGCGCCAGCAACGCTCCTGCAATACCCTCGCCCCGGAGCTCGCGAGCCGCAGCCAACGCCATTTGCTTGGCGCGGCGATCGCCCGATTTCAACTGCTCGATCAGCAACGAGACGCCGTCGGCTTGCCGAGCAACGATCGCACCGAACAGCCCCTCGGCTCGCCGAACTTCAGCGACGTCACTATTGCGGACCAGATCGTATAGTTCGACGGCCGTTTCAAGATCATTTGCCTTCCATGCCGTTTCGGCCGCTAAAATGAGACCTTCGGCAATCGAAGACCGAACGGGCGCCTCCGCCTTGTCGAACGCAGATCGTAAAGCAGCCGCGGCATCGGCGTTACCGATCTTCCCCAAAGCCACGGCAGCCGCCGAAGCAACGTCGGGATCCTCGGCTTGCAGGAGAGATGCGAGGAGACCGACCGCATCCGCGTCGCGCCGAACCCCGATCGAATTGATCACGCCGATCTGTACGCGACCGGTCAATTTTTCGGCGGCGTCGCGCAAAGCCGCATCGGCCGCCGGGTCGGGAATCGCTTCCAACGCGATCCTTGCCCAACTCGAAAGCTCGGGATCAGGAAGCAATGCGGCCAACGCGGGCACCGCTTTTCCGCTTCCCCATACAGCGAGCTTTTTGCACGTGATCGCCTTTTCGGCCTTGGGGGCCTGCGATTGCAACACGGCAATCCAAGCGGCCTCATCGGCCGGTGTCGCTTCCTCTGCCATGGCAGCCGTCCACGGCATCCACAAGACCGCCGTCATCATCGCCAAAACAAACCACATTCGCCGATTCATTGCGTTTATCCTCATCGATTGGCTTCTTCGTATTTTGTCGGTTCGCTCGAAGGTGCCGTCATAGCCTCCACGGTTCCCGCAGCGCTTCACCCCGCAGTCGATTCGCCTGCTCATCGTCGGCAAATTCGCATGTCACAGGGTCCAGTCGGACGGTGCGTCCCAAGAACAAGGCGATGTTCGCAGCGTGGCAGGCAATGTGGGAATAGCAGGCGACATCGGCCGAGGCCTTCGGACGGCTTCGTGTCTTGACGCAATCGAGGAAGTCGCGAACGTGGAAGGTCGCCGGATAACCGGGTATTTCTTCGACCTTGCGTCCTTGCAAAAGCGACGGTGAACTCAAGACGAGCTTGCCGCTGTCTCCCGTTTCGACCCAACCTTGGTCCCCTTCGAATCGCACGGGACAAGATCCCAACGGAAGCCATCCGTCTTCGCGCAGTATCAACTGCACACCGTTGGCGTATTCGGCGACGATCCGGCCGTCTTGCGGGGGATGGTAAACGATCGGTGCCGTGTGATCGGCTCCCACCGCCCATTGGCACAGGTCGACACAATGGCTTCCCCATTCCAAAACACCCCCACCGACAAGGCCGCCGCCCTTTTCGAAATTGAAGCCGTCGAGCAGCTTGCGGTTGAAAGGTCGCCACGCAGCGGGGCCCAAGTACAAATCCCAGTCGACTTCTTCGCGAGGCGGCTCCGGTTCGGCCGGCAGCCAACCGCTCATTTTTGCCGTCATTCCGGCGGGGTGCGCATGGACGGCACGGAGCTTTCCCAATCGCCCCGTCCTCGCCAGTTCACACGCAAAGGCAAAGTGCGGAAGATTGCGTCGCTGAGTGCCCGCCTGAAACACGCGTCCGGTACGCCGCATCGTGTCGGCAAGTATCAGGCTTTGCGAGATGTTTTTCGTGCACGGCTTTTCGCAATAGATATCTTTTCCGGCCTTCGCGGCGTAAACGGCGGCCGTGGCGTGCCAATTCGGGCCGGTTGCGATCAAGACGGCGTCGATATCGTCGCGCGCCAACAGTTCTCGAAAATCGCGATACGTTGCGCAATCGTTGTTGCCGTATTTCTTGTCGGCAATTTCTTTGACGGCCTTCCTGCGGACTTCTTTCACATCGCAAACGGCCACGAATTGAACGTCGGGTTGCTCGAGAAAGCATCCCAAATCGTAGGTACCCCGCCGCCCGATTCCGATCCCGCCGAGGACAATCCGTTCGCTCGGCGGAACCGCCCCGTCGGCTCCGAGAACGTTTCCGGGAACAATGTGCGGCACACCCAATGCAACCGCGGCAGCGCCGAGAAACTTCCGGCGAGAAAGCGACACACGATGACGCGGCATGATCGACCTCCTGTGAAGGGATATTTGTGGCGTGACGCTCGACACCGTCGAGGGCGTCAAGTGCGTTCATCGTAATTCCCGACAATCCGAAAAGGAAACGACACGACCGCAAAATTTCCCGATCGGTTTCGGATGCGATCTCGTATTCGGGTTGCTACCATATCGGATGTTCATTTGCCACCTCCCACTTTGTATGCGCGTACGGCGAGGTCTTCCCATGGGTACGATTCGTTACGGACTGGTCGGCGGCGGGTTTTACGCCAATTTCCAGTTGCGGGCATTGCGTCAAGTGCGGGATGTCGAGATCGCGGGGTTGGTGTCACGACGGCCTCCGCAGGAACTTTCCGATGCGGTGCGGTCGCTCGGAATGGGAGAAGCCAGAATTTACCCCACCGTCAAGGACATGGTTCCACACGTCGACGTTGTCGCGATCTTTGCCCCCAATTTTGTGCGACTACCGATCGTGGAAGAAATTGCCGAGGCGTTGTCGAACGGCCATTCTCTGCGTGCGGTCATCTGCGATAAGCCGCTGGCGAGAAATATCCGTGAAGCACGCCGCATGATCGAACGGCTGCGCCCCTTCGGTGTTCCGCTCATCTACTTTGAAAACCAGTTACACATGAAAGCGGTGAAGGCGGTCCGTGAACAGCTTGCACCGGTAAGCGAGGCGATGGGGCCGCTCTCCCTGGTGCGAGCATCCGAAGAACACGCCGGTCCCCACAGTGCGTGGTTTTGGGATCCGACGCAATCCGGCGGCGGGGTGATGGCCGACATGGGGTGCCACAGCATTGCCGTCGCTTGGTACCTGCTGACACCTCCGAACAAACCGGTTCGCCATCTGCAACCCGTCTCGGTGTCGGCCGACTTGTCGCTGTTGAAATGGGGACGTCGTCGTTGGAGAGCCGAGCTTCGCGAACGATTCGGTATCGATTACGAATCGCAACCCGCCGAAGATTTCGCTACCGGCATCGTGTCGTTCTTGGATCCCGATACGAACATCCTCTCGAAAGCGCAGTTCACCGTGTCGTGGATGTACGACAAGCAAGGTTTGCGGGTAATGCTCGACGGTTTGGGCCCCGGTTATGCCTTCGAAATGAATAGCCTGAAATCACCGCTGGAGGTCTTCGTGGGCGATGCGGCTGCCGCGGGCGTGGCAGATGCCGAATCGGCCCTCGAAAAGCAACAGGCTACCCGCGGCCTATTGACCGTTCAGCCCAACGAGCCCGATCTGTACGGCTACGTCGACGAAAACGTCGATGCCGTGCGATCGATTTTGACCGGCGCCCCGGCCCTGCTCGACTGGGACTACGGCCTGGAAATCGTCCGGTTGACCATGGCGGCGTATCTGTCGGCCGAACGCAAAGCGACCGTCGATCTCACAGATCCGGACACGAACACACTGCTCGAAACCTACGTGCCGCTGATTCAGCAAGGTAAAGGTCGCGAGGTGCTCCACATCCAATAACCCCCCACCAGTGGCATCGCGCGTCGGGTTCTTGCCGTCTTGTTATCGACCAGTTATCGTAACAAGCGAAGTCGAAAAGACTTCCGACAATGCAGCCAAGTGTGTGGGGGAAGTCGTCTCACCCTTCTTGCACCCAACTGCGGAGGGGTGAAACGAAGCGTTGAACATCGGTTCGTAGGAACGGTCCGAAGGGACCGCCGGGAGAATTGTGTCATGACAACCAAGCGAACGAAGAAAGGCTACGCGGTCGGGGTCGATTACGGAACGAACAGTGTTCGCGCACTGATCGTCGACGTCTCCGATGGAAAAGAAATTGCGACTTACGTCTACGACTACCCTAGCGGCGAAAAGGGAATCTTGTTGGATCCGAAGGATCCGCAACTGGCTCGTCAGAATCCGGCCGATTACGTCAACGGCTTTTTCAAATCGGTAAAAGGCGCCCTGCGGCAGGCGTCGTCGGTACGCGGCTTCAAGCCCGAACTCGTCATCGGCATCGGCGTCGATACGACGGGGTCTACCCCGATCCCCGTAGACGACAAGGGAATGCCGTTGGCGTTTCACGACGAGTTCGCCGACGATCTCGACGCGCAAGCGTGGTTGTGGAAAGACCACACAGCCCACGCCGAAGCAGCCGAAATCACCGAAAAGGCCGCTTCGTCACGATTGCCGTATTTAGCCAAGTGCGGCGGGAAATACAGCTCGGAGTGGTTTTGGGCCAAGATCCTTCATTGCCGCCGCGTCGCTCCGCACGTGTATTCGGCAGCCTATGCGTGGGTCGAACTAGCCGATTTCGTGCCGGCGTTCATTACGGGAAATCTTTCGCCCGAGACCATGCCTCGTTCGGTATGCGCCGCCGGCCACAAGGCGATGTACCATCCCGATTGGGGCGGTCTGCCGAGCGAAAAGTTCTTGGCAAGGCTCGATCGACAACTTGTTCGCATCCGACGACGGTATGCGGCGCGAGCGGTTCCGTCGAACGAACAGGCGGGAACGCTGTGTCCCGAAGTGGCCAAGAAGGTAGGATTACCCGCGGGCATTCCTGTGGCAGTCGGTGCCTTCGACGCGCACATGGGCGCCGTAGGGGCCGGCATCAAGCCGGGAACGCTGGTGAAAATCATCGGGACGAGCACGTGCGACATGATGGTCGTCCCCGAAGATCAACACCTACCCGATATTCCGGGACTGTGCGGAATCGTCCCCGGGTCGATCATCCCCGGCATGTACGGACTGGAAGCCGGCCAGTCGGCCGTCGGCGACATTTTCAACTGGTTCGTTTCGCATCTTGCGCCGACCGAATACACGGCTAAAGGCGATCCGCACGCAAACCTGACTGCCGAAGCCGAAAAACTCTTGCCCGGCGAAAGCGGCTTGTTGGCTCTCGATTGGAATAACGGCAACCGAACGATCCTGGTCGATCCGCTGTTGACCGGTCTGTTGATCGGCCAAACCCTGCACACGACGGCCCCTGAAATCTATCGCGCCTTGGTCGAGGCCACTGCCTTTGGAGCCTTGACGATCATCAACCGATTCGAAGAATACGGCGTAAAGGTCGACGAGGTCGTGAATTGCGGAGGCATCGCCGAGAAGAATCCGTTCGTTATGCAGATTTACGCCGACGTATGCAATCGGCCGATGAAGATCAGCCGTTCGGCGCAAACGTGCGCCCTAGGGGCGGCAATCTTCGGGGCGGTCGTCGGCGGTGCCTACAAGACCGTCGAGCAAGCCCAACGCAAGATGACGGGCACGAAGAAAAAGGTCTTCCGACCTCGAAAAAAGGCAGCCGAAACGTATGCCGAACTGTACGCTTTGTATCGCAAGCTCCACGATGCTTTCGGCTTGTCGAATTACCATGATACGTTGTACGACGTGATGAAACGTTTGATCGCATTGCGGGACCGCGTGCGATCGTCCCGATGACGTTATCTCGCGCCGGGCGTTTCGCCGGTCGCTGTCGACGCTGCCCGCGAAACGCCCCGGAATGGATTTCTTCGACGACGGAGCGAACTTGTCATGAGCCTCGAGCAGCTTCGAGAGATCGTTTGTGACGCCAACAAGGCCCTCGTTCGTCACGGACTGGTCAAATTGTATTCGGGAAATGCCAGCGGTTTGGATCGCACGGCGGGGCGACTCGTGATCAAGCCCTCAGGCGTTCCCTACGATACACTCACGCCCGACGATCTCGTCGAGGTCGATCTCGTCACCGGAAAAGTCGTCGCCGGCAAGCTTCGCCCAAGCGTCGATCTACCTCATCACCTGTACATCTATCGGAACTTACCGGGCGTGAACGGGGTCGTGCATACCCACAGCAACTACGCGTCGGCTTGGGCGGCTTCGGAACGCCCGATCCCGGTATGTTTGACCTCGATCGCCGATCAATTCGGGGCCGAAATCCCTTGTACGCCCTACGTCGACAACGAAGACGACCATATCGGCGAGGCGATCATCCGCCATCGCAACCGCGCTCCGGCGATTCTATTGGGCCATCACGGTGCTTTTACTTGGGGCCCCAGCGTAACCGATGCCTTGCAGGCGGCCGTCGTCTTGGAAGACGTCGCCAAGACCGCCTTCTTGGCGGCACAACTAGGCGAGCTGCGGTCGTTGCCTCCGCAGGAAGTCCGAAAGTGGTACGACAAATATCACCACGGCTACGGACAAAAGGCCGACTGTCCATAAGAAATTTGCTTGCGATTGACCTTGGATTTCGGGAGCGCCGGCAATGACCGATCGGCACCACTACGAAGAAGCGACTTTCGGCGCCGGGTGTTTTTGGTGTGTCGAAGCCGCGTTTGAACAACTCGACGGAGTCATCAACACGCTGCCCGGCTACGCGGGGGGACACGTCGAGAACCCGACCTACGAGCAGGTTTGCACGAAAACGACCGGTCATGCCGAAGTGTGTCGTATCGTGTTTGATCCTGCGGTGATTTCTTTCGATGATCTTCTCGCAGTGTTCTGGACGATTCACGATCCCACGACACCGGACCGACAGGGGAACGACATCGGACCGCAGTATCGATCCGTGATCTTTTACCACTCCCCCGCCCAAAAAGCCGCTGCCGAGGCGATGAAACGACGGCTGGAACAGGAACGTGTTTTCGACGCGCCGATCGTCACCGCAATCGAGCCTTTGCGAAACTTCTATCCGGCGGAAGACTATCACCGCCACTATTTCCAA
>CAYVVR010000193.1:0-7469 GCA_964454655.1 uncultured Planctomycetaceae bacterium
GAAGCGTGGTCAACGGTCCAACGCCGCTACGTTTTTCGCGCAAGGCTTCCCACAACGCCTCGGGGGAGCTACCCAGAGGACAGATCACCCCCATTCCCGTCACTACTACGCGGTCCCGCGTCGTCGTCATTCTCGAAGACCTCGATTCCTCGTCAGCCGTGTCCGTGGAAGGCTGGAAATTGATCTCGGTGGGTCGAAATTCTGCGCTGCCCCCAACACGTCAGCCCGCAGGTATGCCGTAAACAACGTATGTTATCACTCGACACCGCGATCGTCGAGGCGTGACGAAGCCTCCCCGAGAAGGTGCCGAGACGACCGCCCCTCGTTTTTCGGGCGACTCCCCCCTCTCCGAAAGCCAATCGGCCCGAGTTCGCCTATCAATAGCGACCGTTGTACGATCGATCGATCGGCGACGCAATGTTCGCGGCGGAACCGTTGCGCGGTGCCTCTTGGCATTCGACGAACACCAACGCGTTCGCACGGCTCGGCTTTTCATTGGGGATCGGCAAGGCAAAGGCGGGAAATGCCTGGGGAGGTTGTTCCGACTCGGGCACGGGAACCATGCCCAAATCGATCAGCAACACGGCGTCGGCGGGCCAACGAAACCGTTCCTGGTAGTGCCACTGGACCGTCTGCGGCACCTCGATCTTGACGCGTTCTACACCGCCGACGGTCGTCGGGACGTCCAGAATGACCGGGACGAACTTCTCCACCTGGTTGACTTGCATGTTCACCACCAAGTCGGCTTCATTCCCGTCGACCGAAAGGAGCGGACTGAACTCCAACACGTATCCTTCGTCGACGGCCCCCATTTCGCGCACGAACCCGGGCCATACGTTCGGTTGCGGCGTGACCCGGCGAATGAAATTCTTGGCCCTCGACGCACTGAGCACCGTGGACCGCCCGGCCGCCACCATTTGATGCGGACTATTCAGTTCCCGAAAATCGACGCGACGACGCAACTCGGAAAGTAGCATCACTGCGTCTTCGCGATCCATGACCCACGCCGCCGTACCGGGCGTTTGGGTTTGGACGGGCTGCATCAGGCCGCGGGCTTTTGCACGCCACTGAGGATCCGACAGCGTCGCCACCCGAAAATTGAAATACCGCGAATCGGCCGCCGCCCGCACAAACCGGTCGACGACCCGCGCCACGACGGCCTGAACTTCGGGCGTGTGATAGACACGCAGGCGATTTCCGTCAGAAGACAACACCGACACGACATCGGAATGCCAAACCTCGTATCCGGTTTCGCGCAAGATCCAGTCGATGATCAACTGCTCTGGATGGCTGGTCGACGCCACGCGAAGCGTAAAAGGCGAAATGTCGTACTCGCGCCAAATCTGTCCGTGCTCATGGGGAAGCGTGCCCGTGCCGGTGCTGACTTGAGCATAGCGCGGCGTGTAGATCTCGGAAAGCGACTCCGGCCGCGGTTCGACATTCGAAGCCGGCTCGACGCGTTCGTCCCGACGCACTTCGGTCGTCGCAGAATCGCCAAGAGGGTTTGCCTCCGGCGATAACGGAGGCAACGTCGTCTGGCCTGCGGCCGGCAAAGACCGGCAACATAGCAACAGACAAACACCGATCACCCATGCCGAGCGAGCCGAACCACCGGCAGCAGCATACACCTCGGTCCCCGCGGGACCGTCGTTCCGCCGAAGACGCATGACTTCAGCCTCCTTGCTGAAGGGAACGCGCAAGTGTCCTGGAAATCAGGTGGCAGTATAAGACAAACCGGAGAAAATCGACAAGACGAATCGACGGCCCCTGCCGCCGCCAAGAAACGAAAAGCCCGACGCGTTTTAACACGCCGGGCAAAATACGCAATCAAGGCAAACTATTGAGCGTTCGCGCCGACCTCGCCGACCACCAGGGACACATTGTGTCCACCGAAACCGAAGCTGTTCGACATCGCCACAGGGACGGGGCGTTCGACGGCCTCGTTGGGCGTGTAGTTCAAGTCGCATTCGGGATCGGGGTTATGGTAGTTGATCGTCGGCGGGATCGTCGAATGACGAATGGCGAGGATACTGAGAATCAGTTCGACACCTCCGCTGGCGCCCAACAGATGCCCCAGCTCGCTTTTCGTGCTGGAGATGTTCACCTGCGCCGCGTAATCGCCGAAGACCGACTTGACCGCCGCCGTTTCGGCCTTGTCGCCGAGCGGGGTACTCGTGCCGTGCGCGTTGATGTACGCAACACGATCGGGCGTGATCCCGGCATCTTCCAAGGCATTCGACATGGCCAATGCGGCACCCGCTCCTTTCGGATCGGGCTGCGTGATGTGGCCCGCGTCGGAGCTGACCCCGTAGCCGAGCATTTCGGCGTAGATGGGCGCACCGCGTTTCTTGGCGCGTTCGTATTCTTCAAGGACGACGATGCCCGCGCCTTCACTGAGTACGAACCCGTCGCGATCGGCGTCGAACGGTCGGCTCGCTTCGGTGGGCGAGTCGTTTCGTTCCGACAGTGCCCGCATCGCCGAAAAGCCGCTGATCCCCAACGGCGTCACGGCGGCCTCGCTGCCGCCGGTGATGACGACGTCGGCCTCGCCGTAACGAATGGCACGCATGGCTTCGACGATTGCGCTGGAAGCGCTGGCACAGGCCGTCACGACACCATACGCGGGACCGGTCAGCCCGAAATGGATCGACACGTGCCCTGCCGCCGCGTTGAGCATCATCTTCGGAATCGTGAACGCCGAAACCCGTTCCGGGCCTTTGGCCAGCAGCCGCTTGTGCTGCATTTCGATCTCGCCCAATCCGCCGACCCCCGAGCCGATGATGGCGGCACAGCGTCGCGGATTCTCGTTCGAGAAATCGAGTCCGGCATCACGAACCGCATCGATCGCGCCGATCAAGGCATACTGGGCGAACAGATCGATTCGCTTCAGCTCTTTGGGATCGAGATACCCTTCGGGCGGCCACTCGCGAATTTCACCACCGAACTTGACGCGAAATTGCGTAGTATCGAAGCCGGTGATCTCACGGATGCCGCTTTCGCCGCGACATACGCGTTCCCACAGGTCCGACACCCGGCAGCTCAGCGAGGTGACGACTCCGAGTCCGGTTACGACGACACGACGTTTCATGAATCGCTTTCCGAAGCTCCGCCTTCCTCGTTCCCTGCCGCCAAGACCGCTTCAATCTGCTCGATGGCCTGTCCGACGGTCTGGATCTTTTCCGAATCTTCCTCGCTGATGTCGATGTCGAACTCTTCTTCGAGTTCCATCACCAACTCGACAAGATCCAGCGAGTCGGCGCCCAGATCGTTGACGAAGTGGGAATCGCGCGTGATTTCGTCCTTGGTGAGGCCAAGCTGGTCGGCAACGACATTGATGACCCGTTCTTCAACCGAAGCCACGTTTGTTCTCCTCCTCAATGTGCTCTCCGCCCCGGTCGTGGGCACCCGTGCAACGACGAGCCGACCGGGAACAACCGCTTACCAATTGAAGCAAACCTGCCGTCGCAACCTCCGTCGACGCAAAGGACCGCTCCGGCAGCCCGTCAAGATTACCGTATTCCCCCTTTTGTGTCCACACCACCAATCGGCAAGCTAGTCAAACTAGGCAATGCCTTTTAGACGGTCAAGCCGCCATCCACGGTGATGACCGTACCGGTGATGAACTCCGCTGCATCGCTAGCCAAAAACAGCACGGCATCCGCCACGTCTTGGGGATCGCCGAGACGTCCCAACGGCGTCTCTTGCTGAATGCGTTCAAGAATCTCTTCGCCCAATGCGTGGGCCATTTCGGTGGCGATGAAGCCCGGGGCGACCGCGTTGACGGTCACCTTTCGCGACGCCAACTCTTTGGAGATCGTTCGCGTAAACCCGATCACGCCCGCCTTGGACGCCGAATAGTTCGCCTGGCCGGGATTCCCCATCAAGCCCGACACGCTGGCGATATTGACGATGCGTCCGCATTTCGACTTCATCAACGGGCGTGCCGCCGCCCGCGAGAACAAAAACGTTCCCCGCAAGTTGACGTTCAGGACGGCATCCCACTGCTCGTCCTTCATCCGCAGCAACAGTCCGTCGCGGGTGATGCCGGCGTTGTTGACCAAGATATCGAGACCGCCGAATTGTTTGACGACGGCTTTGACGGTTTCGTCGACCTGACCGCTGTCGGTGACGTCGCACGTATATCCTTCGGCTTGAACGCCCAAGGCCCGAATTTCTTCAACGGTCGATTTGAGCGCCTCGGGGTTCACGTCGACACAAGCGATGTTCGCGCCGTTTTTGGCCAAGGTCGTCGCGATCGTCTTTCCGATTCCGCGTGCGGCGCCGGTGACCAATGCCGTCCGTCCGCTCAAGTCGCACGTCAAACGCCCAGTCGCTTCCGCCATCGCTCTCTCCCACCGTGAATTCGCTTTGTATCAAACGCCGACTTACCGCACGCCGGCGCGGCGGCCTCATCGACCGCGATCACACGTTGACCGTTTGGCAAGTCACTCTACGGTCGATTCGTCGCATCAACCCGCGCAAGACGCGTCCCGGGCCGACTTCGTAGAAACAATCGAAGCCCTCATTGAGCAACCGCCGAACCCCCTCTTCCCAAAGGACCGGTTGCACCACCTGCCGGATGAGCAACTGCCGAATCTCTTCGGGATCGTCGTGCGGTTGGGCATCCACGTTCGAGATCACCGGGATGCGAGGCTTTTGCAGGTTCACCTCGGCCAAGGCCTCCGCCAATCGCTCGTCGGCGGGCTTCATGATCGACGTGTGAAATGCACCGGCCACCGCAAGGGGGACGGCCTTCATGGCGCCGAAGGCTTCGGCCTTTTCGGCCACCCGCTCACACGCGTCGATCGTTCCCGAAACGACGATATTTCCCGGGCATAACAAGTTGGCAATTTGCAGAATATCGTCGCCGCGGACCTCGTTGCACAACCGCTCGACCTCGACGCGTTCCAACCCGAGCACACTGACCATTCCGCCGGGAGTCGCGTCGGAAGCCTCCTGCATCGCCGCGCCGCGTTTTTGAACGACAGTCAAGCCGTCTTCGAAACTCATGACCCCGGCGAAGACCATCGCGGTATACTCGCCGAGGCTCAAGCCGGCGGCGGCCTCGCAACTCATGACCACGTCGGGCGACTCGTGCCGCAACCATTCCAACGCCGCCAGACTGGTCACGAAGATTGCCGGTTGGCTAATCACCGTCGAATCGAGTTCTTCGGCCGGTCCTTCGAAGCACAGCTTCGCCAGATCGTACCCGAGAATCTCGCCGGCTTGGTCGTACAATCGCCGCGCAGCAGGAAGCGACTCGTAAAGCCGTCGCCCCATCCCGACGAATTGCGCCCCCTGCCCGGGGAACAGAAAGGCAATCTTGCTCAACGGTCGCCTCGCCTATTTCCGTTGCGTCTCCATGTCCACCACATTGCGCCCCATGTAGTAGCCGCAGTTGGGGCACACGACGTGCGTCGGCACCGCGGTTCCGCATTCGGCGCATCGTGCGAGCTGTTTCGCCTTCAGATGATCGTGTGCACGCCGCGAACCGGTCCGCGCATTGCTTTGCTTACGTTTCGGAACAGCCATTGGATCAACACTCCAACCACATTTTTGGGGATGTTTTGCCTGCCGCTCTACCGACAACCCCTCATCGGCCGACGAGCGGCCTCGACGCAACCGATCTCCCCACCCTGGGGAATCGATCCCGTTTCGACGCCATTTCGCGCAGGAAGGCGCGATTCTTCCGCAAACTATGTCCGCAGCGGTGGCACCGCCGCGACGCCCCTCTGGTTGGGGCATACGTGCGTCGTCCGAAACCGCTAATGGTAGACGCGGCCCATCCCGCTGTCAACCGATGCCGCCCCAGCAAAGAAGCCACCATCAAGGCAGGCACGGTACCACGCTAGCGAACTACGACAACATCGCAGTTACGGTTTCTTTCGCCTTTTCGAGGGCCTCGGGCAATTTGTCGGGCTGTTTTCCTCCCGCCTGGGCCATGTCGGGGCGTCCACCACCGCCGCCGCCGACCACTTTGGCGACCTCTTTCACCCAGTTCCCGCAATGGACGCCTTTCTTGGTCAATTCTCGCTGTGCCCCGGCGACCAGCGTCACGGCGTCCTCACCCTTGCCCGCAAGTAGGCATACCCAAGGCGTCTCGCCCATCCGCTGCCGCACCTGGTCGATCAGGTTGCGCATGGCGGCCGGATTGGCCGATTCGACCTCGGCGACGATCACCTTCGCGCCGCCGACTTCGACCGCATTTTGAATCAATTGATCCACCGACACGCCCGAGGCGCGACCACCGGAGGCCAACTCTTTCTTCAGCTTGCGGACCTCGGTAGCCAGGTTCTCGACTCGCTGGGGCAGCTCGGGCACCGGCGACTTGACGGCGGCCGAGATCCGTTGCAGGACGGTTTCCATTTCCCGCACGTGTTGCAGCGCTTTGCGCCCGGTCAGCGCCGTGATCCGCCGAACGCCCGCCGCGACGCTTTCTTCGCCGATGATCTTGAACAACCCGATACGTCCGACGTTGTCGAGGTGCGTTCCGCCGCACAGCTCTTTGCTGTATTCACCGATCGTGACGACACGAACCTCGTCGGGATACTTTTCGCCGAACAACATCATCGCACCGGCTCGACGCGCTTCTTCCAGCGGCATCGTCCGGCACTCGACCGGCAAGGCGTCGAGGACGCGGGCGTTGACCTCGTCTTCGATTTCTCGCAGCTCGGCCTTGGTAACCGCCGCATGATGACCGAAGTCGAATCGCAACCAATCGTTCTCGACCTTCGACCCTTGCTGTTGGGCGTGCTTGCCGAGGATTTTTTGCAAGGCGGCGTGCAACAGGTGCGTTGCACTGTGCGCCCGGCGGATTCCCTCGCGGTTGGCCGCATCGACGGCGGCCGATACGGTAGCCCCTCGCTTCAGCGTACCGCTCACCAATCGTCCACGGTGAAGCACGAACTCGCCGTCGATTTGGGCGTCGTCGACGACGAAACGATTGTCGCCGCTTTCAATCACGCCCTTATCGCCGACCTGGCCGCCCATCTCGCCGTAAAACGGCGTGCGGTCCAACACCAGCACGGCCTCGGTTTCGCCCTTGTCGGCCGAAATCGATTCACACAATCGACCGTCGGCGATGACACCGATGATCTTTGCGTCGGGCACCTCTAACCGATCGTAGCCGAGGAACTCGGTCGTCAGCCCGGCCTTCTTGAGCGAATCGAGCGGGCCGGTGGCGAAGAGTTCTTTGCGTTGTCCCGCCCCCGATTCGATGCCGTGCCGCTCCATCTCGCGGCGATAGCCTTCCCAATCGAACGTGAATTTTCGTTCGGCGGCGATCGCCTCGAACAACTCGGGAGGAAAGCCGTGCGTCTGGTACAGTTCGGCCGCCTCTTCGCCCGACACGACCCCGCGATTCTCGGCCTCCATCTGGCGAAAGATCTTCTCAATTCGGTCCAGGCCGCCTTCAATGACGCCGAGGAAGTTCTCCTCTTCGGCCTTGATTACGTTGCTGACCCGTTCGA
>CAYVVR010000194.1:0-7466 GCA_964454655.1 uncultured Planctomycetaceae bacterium
CCGAGTAGGCAAAGTCCTCCAGTTCTCGACTGATTTCCGTAATTCGGGCCGTCTTCCGGTCGACTTCTCGGGTAAGCGATTTGACCTCTTGCTCGACGGCCGCCAACGATTCGTGAAGATGGGTAACGTCGCGAATCACTGCGGCAAGAAACAAACGATCACCCGCACGAACCGCACGTCCGCGAACGTCGGTATGAAACTCGCTGCCGTCTTTTCGAACGTCGATCGTATGCCCGCGAAAAACACCCTTCGTCGCCAGTTGCTGTCGGAAATCGAAAAAGACGGGATGGTAGTCGCTACGGATCAACTGTCTCGCGTTCAACTGGAGAGCTTCTTCGCGGGTATATCCGTAAAGCTTGGTGAAGGCCTCATTGACGGCAATCAGATTGCCTTCTGCATCACTAATCACGACGCAGTCGGGAACCACGTCGAGTACGGGCAACAACGACTCGAGGGAGATCACCGCAATGTCCGCGGAAGGCGGTTGCAAACCGTGAGTAGGCCGATCGTGCGACATGACAAAACGCCGATCAAGAAACGCCGACTCGCCCGCTTACGCAGCGGCGAAGCAGCTAAGACTTCGCAAGTGGTAATGTGTCCGGTGGAAGGGCCGCGAAACGCACGAGAGATGCCGTCGCCGAGAAGAGAACGCCGCGTTTCCCCTTTAGTAAGTGTACTATTTACGTTGCCAAACGCAACTTTTGGGCAAAGCGCCCCCCTCTTAATAGGGGTGTACGGTTTTGCCTCTGTAACCGGCACCTTTTCGCAAGGCTTGGCCCCAATCGGAGAATGGACACTTGAAGAGTTGGGTTTTTCCGAGTGCGTCGCCCGTTCAGCAGCCGTGACCATCGCCGCACGGGGCGCCGCCGCGTTGTGAGAACGCCATCCCCTCGATTTCGACCAACAAATCGTCGCGACACACGTCGGCAATGGCGTAAATGGTCGGCACGTCGCCCAAGCGCGCCTGGCAAACGGCGCGCGTCTTCTCGAAGTCTTCTTGGCGTTTCACGTACACGCGCACCAGAGCAAGGTTTTCGAGGGTGGTTCCAAGCTGCGGTAAACCGTGCCGCGCCAAGTTCGGCTCACCGATCAATGCGGCGATGTTGTCGAGCGTTTCGTGAGTCTGGGCTTCGACGTCGCCGACGTGTTGCGTTTCGGAATTCGTGATGCTCGCGGTTCCCGAGATCAGAATCGTCGCGTAGTTGCCGCACGATAGCGCCACCGCACGCGAGAACTTCGGACTCTTCGGACTGTAGCACGCCCCGTAATCGAAAGCGGCGGTTTGACGCGGATTCTCCAGCGGCATGGCCACGATATCGGGCCGATCGGTCACCAAAGCGATGCAACTCATCGCGATCTCGCGATCGTCGGCCCCGATGCCGGTGCTGGCCGGATAGACACAACCGATGTCCTTCTTGACCAGCCGGTCGGCCATGAATCGAATACCCTGAAAAAAATCGGTCCTTGCGCGGTTGAGTTCTTTGTAGCGTTGCTTGTCGCCTTCGCCCTCGACGATGCCGCCGAGATAAAGCCACGTGCGGATCACCTGATCGAAACGCACATCGACCGACGCCAACAGATCGCGCATCCGCGCAAACGCATCGAGCGAACGGTCGTAGACCTCGGGCGAGTCGATTTGCGGCCGCACGTTCGCACAATGGACCCACGCGATGCCGTTGTGCTCGGCCATCACCAACTGCTCGCTGATCCGCCGAATGGCCACGTCGCCTTTACGACGCCCCACCCCCAGCGCCTCGATCGCCAGCAGTTTGCCTTCGCAAGGCTTTTGCGGTATGTACGTCGTCGCGGGAAGGTCGTCGCCGTAGAAGTCGCGCATGATGCGACGACATTCGTCCATCTGCGAAATGTCGGCGAGGAAAACCGCCTGATGCACGATCGAACCGACGGTTCCTTCTTCCTTGATGACCGATTCGATCGTCTTCAACGCGTCTTCAGCCTGTTCGTGCAGCGTGTCGCCGCGGCGAGGAACGGCAGCCGCAAACACGTGACGCACGTCGTTGAGCCCGACGACCGAGTAGCCGACGCCGTCGTCGCAGATTTTCCGAATCATGCGATGTCCTTCCAGGGGTTGGCAGGCGTTAGGGAGGGTGGATGAACGGCAGGCCGCAAGTTCCACTGTAGGCACACCCCCGCAACGACGTCAACGAATCGGATCGGTGGGTAGGATCCCCGAAGGTTGGTGGGCGAACCGACCTCGTAACGTCGCACGACATCGCCGACGGCTTGAACGAGATTCCACCGTATGCCCCAGGAAAGCGAACGAAACCGCCCGACCTGAGCATCCGAAGGCCCGCGATGCAAACCAAGCTCGCCTCTTGGGAATCTGTTCCGAAGCAACGACTCGACGATGTTCACGAAGGTAATCCACCGTTCCCGCAAATGCAACGTTCTATTGTTCAAAACACGTCTCGCTTCACCGTGGTCACGCCGTGTTTTCCGCAAGGGTTGCCCATACCTCCGGTTTTGCCTTCTTTGTGACGCCCCGGCCTAGAAACACTTTGCAGAAGATGGGTCACCCCTGATGCGTTCACCCCACCAACTCGACACCGCAGCCGACCTCCGATACCATGAACATGAGTATAGCACCCTCGCGAAAAGGTTTGCGCCGGTCTCCCGCTTTGTTGCGATCATCGCTGCTCCAGCGGCAGACGGCCCGCAAACCGATACCAACACACGTAAGCCGTTTCGGTTTTCTCCTTCGAGCCGCCTTTCCATCGGCACGGAAGCGAAATCATGGCCCCCTCGACCGCCGAAGAAACCATCCTGGAATCGCTCAATCCGCAACAACGAGAGGCCGTCGTTCACGGCGACGCACCGCTGTTGATCGTTGCCGGGGCCGGTACCGGAAAGACGGCCACGCTCGTGCGGCGATTGGCTTGGTTGATCGTCCAAGGCGTCCATCCTCAAGAGATCCTGCTGTTGACGTTTACGCGTCGGGCCGCCGAGGAAATGCTTCGCCGCGCGCAGAACCTCTTGCAGCGTCTCAACGTCGCTTCGCTGCCGGGCGGACTCGTGCAGCGCGTCTCCGGGGGCACGTTCCACGCCGTCGCCGCGCGGTTGCTGCGCCGCTACGGTCAGGCAATCGGTATCCCGAGCGATTTCACGATCCTCGATCGAGGCGACGCGGAAGACTTGATGAACGTCCTCCGTACCGAATTGAAGCTGGCGGAGACCGACCGGCGATTCCCGAAAAAGGGAACGTGCGTCAACATCTACAGCCGATGCATCAACGCTCAAGAAAAACTGTCGGACGTTCTTCGCGATCGTTTCCCCTGGTGTGAAGAGTGGCAAGAGGAACTCGCCAAGCTGTTCGACGCCTACGTCGAGCGGAAGTCGAAATCAGCCGTACTCGACTACGACGATCTTTTGCTTTACTGGAAGCACCTGCTGGGCCGCGACGATGTCGCCACGTTGTTGCGGAAGCGATTTCGCTACGTCTTGGTCGACGAGTACCAAGACACGAACGTCCTTCAATCGCAAATCCTCTACCGGCTGGCGCCCGACGGCACCGGCGTCACCGTGGTCGGCGACGATGCGCAAGCCATCTATTCCTTCCGAGCCGCCACGGTTCGGAACATCCTCGATTTTCCGAAACACTACCCGAACGCCAGGGTCGTCACCCTCGAGCAAAACTATCGCAGCACGATGCCGATCCTCGAGGCGAGCAACGCCGTGATGGCCAAGGCGAAAGAACGCTACACGAAAAACCTGTTCTCCGACAAAACCGACGGTGAATTGCCCGAGCTGATCAGTTGCGACGACGAAGACGCCCAAAGCAATGCCGTCATCGAACGTATTCTGCAACGGCGCGAACAAGGGCTGGCGTTGAAAGATCAGGCCGTGCTGTTCCGCGCTTCGCATCACAGCATCTTGTTGGAAGGGGAACTTTCCCGCCGCAATATCCCGTACCGCAAGTACGGCGGCCTGAAGTTCCTCGAAATGGCGCACATCAAGGACTTGCTCGCCTTTCTTCGGCTGGCGGAAAATCCTCGCGACGTGATCGCCGGCATGCGCATCTTGTGCATGTTGCCGGGCATCGGCCCCGCCACGGCGCGCAAGCTGATGGATTTCTTGCTCGAACACAAGGGTGACTTCGCCGCGTGGCGCAAGGCGAAGATTCCCAAGCAAGCGGCTTCACGCTGGCCCGATTTGGTCGCGTTGCTGATGCAAATCGCCGACGCGAAGATGCCGCCGTCCGATCAGATTCATGCCGTCCGCACGTACTACGGCCCATTGTTGCCCGAGCTGCACGACAATCCGCAACCGCGCGAACGCGACTTGGAACAGATCGAGAAGATGGCGACCAAGTATCGCGACCGCCGATCGCTGCTGGCCGACATCACGCTCGATCCGCCGAACTCGACGCAGGACATGGCCGACGAACCGTTGCTGGACGACGATTACCTCGTCCTCAGCACGATCCATTCGGCAAAAGGGCTGGAGTGGTCGGCGGTGTACATCATTCACGCCAGCGACGGCCACATTCCCTCGGACATGGCGACCGGCTCGCCCGACGAAATCGAGGAAGAACGTCGGCTCTTGTACGTAGCGATGACCCGCGCGAAGCGTCACCTGTGCATTTTGTATCCGGTGAACTACTACTATTACAACACGTCGAGCCGGGGCGAGCGCGGCTTCGCGCAGGTTTCGCGATTCCTCGATCCCGACGTTCGAAATCACTTCGAGACGGATATCGAATCGCAAGTCGTCTACGAAGAATTCTTCGACGACTTAGACTTTCGCACCGAAGATCCGCCGACGCGTCCGACTAACGATCTGTGGTGAGCCGACCGGCGGGGGTGTCCGTCCGCAACTGATCGATCATTTCCCGTGCGGCGGCCTCCGCGGCCTCTTGCCAGCGGGCTTCGCCGAATTCGGCAAATTCCTTCCGCCGGAAGGCGAACAACACGCCGCGAGAACTGTTGACGATCGCGCCCAAGCCGTCGTCGAAAAAGGCCCCAGCCACATCGCGTGCCGTTCCGCCTTGGCTGCCGAACCCCGGCACGAGAAACCACGCGTGCGGCATCGCGTCTCGAAGCTCGGAGAGCTGGGCGGGATAGGTCGCCCCGACGACCGCCCCGACGGCCCCGAAGCGATCTTCCGAATCGGCCGCCGTAGCCGTTTCTGCCGCCAGCCGCTCGACTTCGGCGGCAACGTGCGCGTAGATCGGGCGACCGTCGGCAAGAAGGTCTTGAAACATCCCGCCGCCGGGATTCGACGTTTTCACGAGAACGAAAATACCGCAATTCCGTTCGGTGCACACGTCGACGAACGGTTGAAGACTGTCGCCGCCCAAGTAAGGGTTCACCGTCAGGGCGTCGCCGTTCCACACGCTGTCGTCGGAACCACCGAGTAAGCCCTTGGCGTACGCGACGGCCGTCGAACCGATGTCGTTCCGTTTACCATCCAAGATCACGAGGGCATCGTATCGCCGGGCATGGGCCACGCACTCGGCCAAGACGCGCATTCCCTCGGGGCCGAGCATTTCGAAGAAGGCCATTTGGAATTTCAGTGCCGGCACCAACGGCGCGACGACATCGATAATGCCGCGACAAAATGCAGCTACGGCATCGGCCTGGGCGGCGAGATCATCGGGCACCTGGAGCGCCGAAGGCAGCAGGTGCAGATGAGGATCGATCCCGATCAAGGCCGGATTGCCCTTGGCACACACCTGTTCAGCGAGTCGCCTTGAAAACGATTGCGACATCGAAATTCAAATCCTGCTCGGGGTTCGCAAACGGTCGACCAAAACGAATTGCCATGTCGTCTGTTGTATCCCACGATCGCACCGCGGGAAACGCCCCCCGCGTACGATTTACCCGGCGACGCAGTCGCACCTCGCTCTCATTTCGTGCACAGCGGTAGCACGAAACGCGATCGGCAACTATGCTGGTCCCCACATGCCGCATCGCCCCGCCGACCGGTCGCGAGTGCGGTCGATGCATTTTGATCATTATTGCCCATCTTGCCGGAGCCGCCATGAAAGCAATCACCTGTGCCGTCTGCCTGTTGACCACTTGCACGATGTCGCTTGTCGCTACGTCGGCCGCTGCCGACACCGGTTGGCAACCGCTGTTCAACGGCCGATCGTTCGACGGCTGGAAGGCCGCCGAGCATCCGGCATCCTGGACGATCGAAGACGGATGCCTCGTCGCCTGCGGTCCACGCAGCCACCTCTTTTACCAAGGCCCGGTCGGAAACCATCAATTCAAAAACTTCGAGCTGCGGGTAACCGCCAAGACGGCACCGCATAGCAATTCGGGCGTTTACTTCCACACCGAATACCAAGAATCGGGATGGCCGGAAAAAGGTTACGAAGTCCAAATCAACAACGGTCACAGCGGTTCCGGAACGTATGTCGAATTGAAACAAACGGGCAGTCTCTACGCGGTGCAAAACCTGTACAAGAATTTCGTTCCCAACGACCAATGGTTCACGATGCGCATCCGCGTGGTCGTGCCCCGCGTCCAAATTTGGGTAAACGACATTCTTTGCGTCGATTACGTCGAACCGCCAAACCCGATTCGGCGTGCTCGCATGCCCGGCCGACGTCTTGGAAAAGGCACGATCGCCCTTCAAGGACATGATCCGGGCAGCCGCGTCGCCTTCCGATCGGTCGAGATTCGCCTCCTGCCCGACGATGCCGATCCGTTCGTCGAACCGCGTTCCGACACCACCCCCTACGGGATAACGGAAAACCTGATCGACAAGATGGGGGCGAACTTCGTCCCGGTGATCGACTTCCACGTTCACTTACGCGGCGGAATGACCGCCGAAAAGGCCGTCCAACGCCAGGCCGTGACCGGCGTCAACGTGGGAGTGTTACGGAACGTGGGCAAAGGCTGGCCCATCGAAACGAACGAACAACTTCGGGCGTTTCTCGACAGCGTCGACGGCTTGCCGGTATTCGTCGGCATTCAAGTCAACGATCGCGACTGGATGACGCACTTCGACAAAGAGTTGCTCGCCCGTCTCGATTACATCCTCGGCGATACGATGATCATGCCCATGCCCGACGACGAAAGCGAGCCCGTCAAGCTGTGGATGCCCGAGTTGTATACGATCGACGATCCTGAAGCCTGGATGGAACGCTACATGGCCCACAATCTGCGGGTCGTTTCTGAGCCGATCACGATCCTCGCCAACCCCACGTATCTCCCGCCGCCGGTCGAACACTTGTACGACCAACTGTGGACGGACGCCCGCATGAAGCGTCTGATCGAAGCCGCGGTCGCGAACAACGTCGCGTTCGAGATCAACGCCCGCAGCGGGTTGCCGCACGACCGTTTCATCCGCCTCGCCAAGTCGATGGGGGCGAAGTTTACCCTGGGCACGAACAATTTCGACGACAAGCCGATCGACATGTCGCGCTGCTTCGAGGTCATCGAAAAGTTCGAACTCGGCAAGGGCGACATGCACGTTCCCAAGCCGAAACATTGAGGCGG
>CAYVVR010000195.1:0-7435 GCA_964454655.1 uncultured Planctomycetaceae bacterium
CCGTCCGGGCGAAATCGAGGGTATACTTTGAGTAATAGTCGTCGAATTGCTCTTCCGACCAAGCCGCTACACCGTTTGGGGGAGGACGCTTCCCCTACTTCCAAACCAAGCGGCATTTGGCTGGACGAGGCCCCCACAGCAATTCGAGGCATCTTACGTCGAACGTCCGCACAACGAGTCTTTACGCTTCCAGGAAGGAATCCCGAACATGTCGGTCGATCTTGCAGTCGTGCCCGTCGCCGGTCGCGGAACACGCCTGTTGCCGCTCACCAAGAGCCAACCCAAAGAAATGCTGCCGGTAGGCCGCAAGCCGGTCGTTCAGTACGTCGTCGAAGAACTCGCCCGCTGCGGCGTCGGTCGCATCTTGTTCATCACCGGCCCCGGCAAAACGGCGATCGAAAACCACTTCGACATCGATGCCGAGTTGATCGAGTCGCTGCGACAGTCGGGTAAAGAAGACCTACTGGCCGAATTAGCGTTCGAGCGGGCGGATATCGACTACTTCTACACCCGGCAACGTCGCCAATTGGGGCTCGGACACGCCGTCTTGTGTGCCGAAGGGATCGTCGGCAAGCAACCGTTCGTCGTGGCTTTGGGCGATTCGATCATCGGCCTGAACGCGCAATCGTCGGTCGTGGCGAAGATGATCGATGAATTCGAGGCGCAACAAGCCGATGCCGTCGTCGCCTTCGAAGAGGTCCCCCGCGCCGACGTCGTGCGTTACGGCATCGCCAAGCCCGACGGACAAGCGAACGAAGTCTTCCGCCTGTCGGACATCATCGAAAAGCCCTCGCTCGACGAAGCCCCTTCGAACCTGGCCGTTGCCGCCCGGTACGTCTTCAGCCCGATCATCTTCGAACACCTCAAGCGGATCGAGCCGGGAAAGGGCGACGAAATCCAATTGACCGACGCCATTCGACGCTTGATCCACAAAGGCGGCAAGGTGCTCGGCGTACGACTACCGCCGAACGAACCTCGGTTCGACATCGGAAACTTCGAAAGCTATTTTCGCGCCTTTTGCGAGTTCGCCCTAGCCGACGAAAACTACGGGCCGCCGCTGCGCGATTTCTTGCGGGACCTTGTGAATCGCGACTCGTAAACGACCGCCTGCTTTGCCGACCGTTGGGAGCTGTTTGCCATGCAACTGATTCGAAAACGAGCCTTCGCCCGGGCGGGCTTGGTCGGAAACCCTTCCGACGGCTACCACGGCAAGACGATCTCGGCCGTCGTTCGCAACTTTTGGGCCGAGGTCACCCTGTACGAATGGGACCAAATCGAGATCGTCCTCAGCCAGGAAGACCGCAGTCGGTTTCGGTCGATCGCCGAATTGGCCCACGACGTCAAGCTGCACGGCTACTACGGCGGCGTGCGTCTGGTCAAGGCGACCATCAAGCGTTTCTTCGAATACTGCCGCGCCAACGACATTCCCCTGCACGACCGCAACTTTTCGATCCGCTACGAGACGAACATCCCGCGGCAACTCGGGCTGGCCGGCTCGAGCGCCATCATCGTCGCAACGCTGCGTTGCCTAATGGAATTCTACGGCGTCGAGATCGCACGTCGCGTTCAGCCGTCGCTGGTGCTGTCGGTCGAAACCGACGAGTTGGGCATCGCCGCCGGATTGCAGGACCGCGTGATCCAAGTATACGAAGGCGTCGTGTACATGGATTTCTCGGAAGACCGGACGGATATCATCCACGGCTTCCCTTGCGGCACATACGAACCGCTCGATCCCGCGTTGCTGCCGCCGTTGTACTTGGCGTTCAATCCCAAGATCAGCGAACCGACCGAAATCATCCACAACGACCTGCGAGGCCGATATCGGCGCGGCGATCCCGACGTACTCGCCGCGATGAAGCGTTTCGCCGCACTCACCGACGACGCCCGCGACGCCCTGCTGCAACGCGACGCCGAGAGATTCTCGAAAATCATGGACGCGAATTTCGACCTGCGGCAGTCCATCTTGAACCTGGCACCGGACCACGTCGAAATGGTTCGCCGCGCACGGAAAGCGGGCGCCTCGGCCAAATTCGCCGGTTCCGGCGGTGCGATCGTCGGCTGTGTGCTCGACTCGCCGACGTTCGAACGGCTCAAAGACGAAATGGCGGCCATCGGCTGCCGGGTCATCCGGCCGCAGATCACCCCCGAAATGCTCCCGTCGCAAGAACCGGCGTCTTCGCGTTCGTGAGTCCCTGCGTCGAATCGCGGTTGCACGATCCGACGTCGCCGCACGCGGGGTTGTCGAAACGTCCCGTCTCGCCCAAACTGACGGAACGTGCACCGACGTCCCGCACTCGATCGGCCGCAAGCCCTTCCCCTGGTGCATCGAAGACGTTTTCCTTCGTTACCCCATCAGACAACCAACCGAACCTCCGCTGGATACCATGTTGATCTACTGCGTGCGTCACGGAGAAAGCACCTACAACGCCGAAGGTCGCGTACAAGGGCAGTCGGACGTGCCCCTGTCGGAACTAGGCCGCCGCCAAGGTCGCGCCGTCGCCGAGGCCTTGGCCGACGAAGGGCTGGAAGCCATTTATGCCAGTCCGCTGAAACGTGCCTACGAAACGGCCGAGTTCCTGGCGCAGCGGACGGGACTGCCGATTCGCGTCGATCCACGCCTGAAAGAAGTCAATGCGGGCGTATTCCAAGATCGCCTACGCAGCGAAATACAATCGCTGTATCCGGAAATCTATGCTCGCTGGGTCGGCGGCGATCCCGACTTCGTCATCCCCGAGGGCGAATCGCGACGCCAATTGGCCGACCGCGGCGAGGCCGCCTTTCGCGACATTTTTCGGTGCGGACTCGAAAAGGTCGCCGTCGTGGCGCACGGTCGGTTGCTGGTGGTCACGCTCAAGCGTCTGCTCGGCGAAGAGGAAGCGGTCGTTCCGGCCGCTTTGCAAAACGGCTCGATCTCCATCTTCGCCTACGAACCGGAAACCGATCGCTTTCGTGCGGTCGATGTCGATCGGGTCGATCATCTCGAAGGCATCGGCCTGAGCGGCCGGGGCGATTTGTGATCCGCCCGCAGTTGCGTTCTTTCGATACGTCTCGCGTACTCCGAGTTCGTCTTCGAGGCAATCGATCGCGTTTCGTCGGAATGTGTATTGCACATTGTCGACAACGCCACTTTTTTGCGTGCATCCACCGCCGGCGCGCAATCACAATGGGGAAGGTGGCCGACACGCCGCGAAATCGTTCGTCCCCGTTCCCATCCTCGAAGCTTTTTCGTCGGGAGGTCTCACCATGCTTCGCATGCTTTGCCGTGCCCTCGTGCTCGGAGTCGTCTTCTTGACCACGGTCGTCGGTTCGGTCCGCTTCGGCGTCGCCGACACGCGGCCGAACATCGTGTTGGTCATGACCGACCAGCAATCGGCCGATTTGATGAGCTGCCGCATGGGCGATCGCTGGTTGCGGACCCCGGCGATGGACTCGCTCGCCGAACAGGGCGTACTGTTCACCCGGGCGTATTCGAGCAACCCGCTGTGCATGCCGCTTCGCAATTCGCTGTTTACGGGGCGTTATCCGCACGAAACGCGGGTCATGCACAACGCCACACCGAAAGGCGGGCTCGATTTCAACGAATTCGTGATGATGGGCCGCTACTTCCGCCAGGCCGGTTACGAAACCGCCTACTGCGGCAAATGGCACTTGTGTTTCCCGAAGAAAGACGCGTCGACGCACGGATTCGACATCCTCTCGCACGACGCGATACCGAAAGAACAAGGCGGCCTCGACGCGACCACCGCGGCGGCAGCCGTCGAATTTCTCAATCGCAAGCACGATCGGCCGTTCTTGCTGGTGGTCAGTTTCTTGAATCCGCACAACGTGTGCGAATGGGCGCGATTCTTGGCCGGCCGGGAGCAAAACTTCACCTGCGGTGAGGTCGGTTCCCCGCCTCCGTTGGACGAATGCCCTCCGCCGCCGAAAAACTGGGACCCGCCCGTTGACGAACCCGACGGCATGACACTCGTCCGCAAGGGCTATCACGCCGATCCCAAATTTCCCGTCGGCGACTTTACCTTGGACGACTGGCGGCGCCATCGTTGGGGCTATTACCGGATGGTCGAAAAGGTCGACGCCGAGCTGGCCAAGGTTCTCGACGCCCTGAAGAAGCAACGGCTCGAAGACGATACGGTCGTCGTGTTTACCTCGGACCACGGCGACTGCGCCGGGGCCCATCACTTCAACCAAAAGACCGTCTTCTACGAAGAGTCCGTCCGCATTCCGCTGATCGTTTCGTGGCCGGGCCATACCCCCAAAGCCACCAGCGATTTACTCGTGAACACCGGCGTCGATATCTTGCCCACCTTGCTTGACCTGGCCGATATTCCCATCCCCTCAAAACTGCCCGGTTATTCGCTCGTGCCGGTCGTTCTCGGCGAGAAAGTGGACACTTGGCGGGAGTACGTCGTTTCGGAAAACGACATGGTTCAAACGGGGGAAGTGAACGGTCGTGCCCCCAGAATGCAGGGGCGCATGGTCCGCAGCGATCGCTACAAGTACTGCTTGTACCAGTACGGCAATCGGCGGGAGTCGCTGTACGATCTCGAAAACGACCCCGGCGAGACGGTCAACTTGGCCTATCGGCCGGAGTACCGCGAGGTCGTCCTGCGTCATCGCGAGATGCTGCGAGAATTCGCCCAGCGACATCACGACGCGCTGGCCCTCGAAATGCTGGCCGACGATGTCGCCCCGCGTCCCTTCGCAGCCGAATAGCCGCCGGCGACCGACGCCTTCCAGCCATTCGACTTTGACCGGCCGAGGCCCCTTCGCCGCGTGCGAAGGGGCATTTGCTTGCGTTTTGCAAAGCCGGTCGTTATCGTAGGAAGTGTCGAAACGTCGGGCGGTTACGATGCCGGGATCCCCCCGTGGCGAACATGCGGCAAACGACGTTTGCCGTTAATGGGAGCCCGGAGGGTATTCTATCTTTGCGCCCGCCCGAACCATCGGACGACCATCCGCGGAACAGGTTTCTACTCGTCGGGGCGTCCCTGCGAGGAGGTGAGGGAAGTGGCAGACCAACCGGAACAAAGAAGAGCACAGGACGCAGCAGAAAACACGCCGCAATCGGCACCCCAAAAGGGGCCGCCCGAGCTGCCGAAAAAGCAGCCGACTCCCAAGAAAACACAACCCACCGAACAAGCGGCGCAACGACCTGCAACCAAAGAGGCTGCAAAGAACGCTCCCGCCGGGCAACAAGCGGCCAAGGCAACCGCGCAGGCGGCCTCGGCGCAGCAAGCCCAGCAACAGGCCCAACCCCAGCAAGCCGTCGTTCAAGAAGATGATCGTCGGCGCAGCCGCTTGGCGTATTTCTTTTCGGAAGTTCTTCACTGGACGCCGAGTTGGCTGGTCAGCATGGTGTTTCACATCGTGCTGCTGTTGGTCGCGGCGATGATCACGTTGCCCACCGAAATCGAATCGACGGTGCAACAGTTGGTCGTGGCACCGGGCGAATCGGAAGAAATCGAAGAGATCGAAGAATTGCTTCCCGATCCGCCCGAGGCGATCGACCTCGACACGGCCTCGATGCCGATCGAAATGCCGACCGACGTCGAGCCGATCGAAGATCCCTCACCGTTTGAAGACGAAACGGCGGCGTTGGCCTCGGTCGAAGCGTTGAGCGATCTGAGCCCCGTCCTCGTTCCCGATACCGATCTGGCCGCTCAGGCAGGAACGCTCACCGGCGACGCCCTGGCCGGCCGCGGCTCGGGCAAGGCCCGGCTGGTGGCAACCGGCGGCGGTACCGAAGGCAGTGAACGGGCGGTCGCCAACGCCTTGAAGTGGATCGTGGCCCACCAACTCACCGACGGCGGCTGGTCGTTCAATCACGCCTTGGCTCCCAGTTGCCACGGCCAATGCCGCAATACCGGCGAACTGACCGACGCCCGCATTGCGGCGACGGGGTTGGCCTTGATGCCGCTGTTGGGTGCAGGAAACACGCATCAGCAAGGCAAGTACCGCAACAACGTCAAACAGGGCCTCTACTTCTTGATCACCCGCATGAAGGTGTCGCCCCAAACCGGCGGCGGCAGCCTGATCGACAAGCAAGGCCGGATGTACTCGCACGGCATCGCCTCGATCGTTCTCTGCGAAGCGTACGCGATGACGCACGATCGTGCCTTGCGGGTTCCCGCCCAACAAGCCGTCAATTTCATCGCCTATGCCCAAGACCCGGTAGGCGGCGGCTGGCGGTATCAACCGCGTCAGGCCGGCGATACGTCGGTCGTCGGTTGGCAATTGATGGCTCTTAAGAGTGCCCACATGGGCTACCTCCAGGTACCGCCCACCACGATCGAAAAGGCCATGCGGTTTCTCGACTCGGTGCAGTCGAACAACGGAGCGAACTACGGTTACGTCAGTCCCGGCTCGGGCGACGCCACAACCGCCATCGGCTTGTTGTGCCGCATGTACCTCGGCTGGAAACACGATCATCCGGCGCTTGCCAAGGGCGTCAAGTGGCTGAGCAACAAGGGGCCTTCCAAGAACAACATGTACTACGACTACTACGCCACCCAGGTCATGCGGCACTGGGAAGGCGAAGAGTGGAAGAAGTGGAACGCCGAGATGCGTGACTACCTGGTCGAAAGCCAAGCGACCCAGGGGCACGAAGCGGGAAGCTGGTATTTCAAGCACAACCATGCCGAGAAAGGTGGTCGCCTTTACTGCACGGCCATGGCCACGATGATCCTCGAGGTCTACTATCGCCACTTGCCCATCTACCGCAAGCAGAGCACGACCGAGGATTTCCCGCTCGACTGATCATTTGCAGTCGATCGCCCCGAATCGATGATAGTACCGATCGCCTTCTCACCGCGAGGCGGTCGGTTTTTCTTTGGCCGCCGTTTCGCCCGGTTCAAGCAGTGCAAACCCGGCAACCAATGCCTGGTCGGCCTCTCCCAGCCGCTCGCTCAAATCTTCTTGGGCCGAAAAGAGAAACACGAATCGCTCGTCGCGCGGCGTCGTGAGCAGGTAGTAGATCCACTGGACGGGAAGCCCCTGCTCGTCGCCCACGGCAGCTACTCGAAAGAGCTTGAAGCCTCCGCCCGCCTCGTTTTCGCTCTCCGAAATCCACTGCTTCAGATTGTCGCCCAGCAACAGGCGCACTTGCTCTTTGAACGTCGCCAAGGTGATGTTCTCGGAGCCGCCCTTGCCGCGGTAGATATTGCACTGCGCCAGGTAGTCGCCGCTGTCCAGGAACCGCAACACGACCAAGTCGGGCGAATCTTCGACCAAGTACCAACGTCGATCGTGGACGAGCTGCCACGGCTTGCCCTCGGGTTGAAGCAACAATGCCGCTTGGTCGTCATTCGGCGGAAAGGTCAGCGTTCCCGGATCGAATTTCGCCAACCGCTCCGAAATGTCCAACGGCTCGCACTTCCATTGGACGCGGGCCGAAACGGCGAAGGCGTTTTCGATCATGTTCGACTCACGTTGT
>CAYVVR010000196.1:0-7427 GCA_964454655.1 uncultured Planctomycetaceae bacterium
GGGCCGACCGTCCGATTTGCAGCGTGACTTCGCGAAGCCGCGGGCTGTTGGGAGAGACCGCCAGATAGAGTTCTTTGACCCAGCGGTGACGGATTTGCCATCGAAACGTTTGCCTCGAGGGCAGTGCAGCGTACGCTTTGCGAAACCACCTATTGGGGGCAGATTCGCCCGCGGGGATGGTACCCGAGGCCGCATCGGTGGAGGCTTGGGACACTTCCGGCCAGACAACCGTCGTCGTTACCGAAAAAGGGGGGATCGGTTCGACGGTTTCTGCGTGACCGCTGCGGTACACGTGGATCAATTGGACGTCGAACGGCGAAGTGGGAGCGGCGAGCTCGACTTGCACGGCCACCGGAAGGGCGAATTCGGCCTGTATGACCCCTCTGTAGAGGAGAACGCCCGCGATCCAGGCGATTCCGAGCGCCGTTGCCGCGACAATACGCAGCCGATAGGACCGAGAGATTTTGGCGTCGAACGGAGGCATATTGCGCCGGGGGCGATCATCAAACGGCAAGACAGAATAAAGGAGCACTTGACCAAGGATACCACGCACCGACCGGTCGAGCATCGCGCCGACCATCGTATTCGACGATGCCCCCTTCGGCGGGGGACGCTGCGGCGTGGTTGACGTATCTTTCGGCGCCCGATATCTTTAGAAACTTACCCCGATCTGATCGGTCCAGTTCGGGGGAGAGTCATGGGTCAGACCGGTTGAATTCTTTTTGGACCAACGTCGGCGTTCCGCGATGCGGACGAGGTCGGCGTGCCTTTTGCCAAGCGAGGAGCTTTTTACGTGGCTACGGTACTTGTCAAAGACTTGATCGAGGCGGGAGTTCATTTCGGGCATCGGTGCAGCTACTGGAATCCCAAGATGCGGCCGTACATTTACGGTCGCCGGAACGACATCCACATCATCGACGTGCGTGAGACGCTGCGCGGGTTGTTGCGGGCGCGGCGGTTTCTCCAACAAGTCGCCGCACAGGGCGGCTTGATCTTGTTTGTCGGTACGAAGCGCCAAGCCTCGGAAATCGTAGCCGCCGAAGCCTCCCGTTGCGGGATGCCCTACGTGAACGACCGGTGGTTGGGCGGCACGTTGACCAACTTCCGCACGATCAGCAGCCGCGTGAGCCGCCTGGAAGAGCTCGAGGCACTGCGGGCGAGCGATGCCATCAACACCTACTCGAAGAAGATGCAGTCGGCCTTGAACCGCGAGTATCGCAAAATTTACCGGAACCTCAACGGTATTCGTACCATGGACCGATTGCCCGCGGCGTTGGTCGTGATCGACCCGCGAAAAGAACGGAACGCCGTCCGCGAAGCACGAAAAATGAAAATTCCGACCGTCGGGTTGATCGATACCGATTGCGATCCCGACGACGTCGATCTGCCGATCCCCGGCAACGACGACAGCATGCGGTCGATCGAGCTCGTGTTGAAGCTCTTGGCCGACGCCGTCTTGGCCGGGCGAGCCGATTCGGGCGAGTTGAAGACCGCCGAGGCACCGGCTCCCGCCGCCGCACCTGCGGGTGAAACGCAGGCCGCCGAGGCCGGCGCGGCGAGCGAAAGTGAAGCAGCCGCCGAAAATCAAGGTTGATGCTGTCAAACGGGAGAAGGCCCGTCGTCGGTCGGCGGAACAAAGCCGGGCCGGCGATTCGCCTTGGTCCGATTTCACGCGAAGCAAACATCCATCCATTGGGAGGTTCACATGGCCAATATTACTGCTGCCGTCGTTAAGGAGCTGCGAGACAAGACCGGCTTGCCGATGATGGAGTGCAAGCGGGCGCTGGAGGAATCCGGCGGCGATATCGAGCAAGCCATCGAGATCTTGCGGAAGGCCGGGCAAAAGGTCATGGCCAAGCGGGCGGACCGCGAAACCGCCTTCGGTCGGATCGGCGTGTTCACCGACGAAGCGAACAACGTGACCGCTTTGGTCGAGCTTTTGTGCGAAAGCGCCCCGGTCGCCAAGAACGACGAGTTCACCGCGATGGCCGACGAACTCGCAAGGCAATTGGCCGAAGGGCCCGGTGCCGGTTCGGTCGATGAATTGCTGTCGCAGAATAGCCCCGTCGAACCGTCGAAAACGCTTCAAGACCGGCTCGGCGAGGTGATCAACCGCATCCGCGAGAAGTTCGTCGTCAATCGCATTCTTCGCGTGGAAGGTGCCTGCGGCGTCTACCTGCACCACGACGGTTCCAAGGCCGCGGTGGTCGAGGTGAAGGGCGACGACGTCGGCCTCGCCCGCGAGATCGCCATGCACGTCGTGGCCATGCGTCCCATCGCCCTGAAACCCGAAGATTTGCCCGCCGAGTTGGTGGCCAAAGAACGCGAAGTGTACCTCGAACGGGCGAAGGCGACCGGCAAGCCCGAGAACATCATCGAGCGGATCGTCGAATCCAGCTTGAAGACCTTCTACTCGGAAAAGTGCCTGCTCGAACAACCCTTCTTCAAAGAGCCGAAGAAGACGGTCGGACAGGTGGCGAAGGCGGGCGGAATTGAAATCGTCCGCTACACCTACTGGGAGATCGGAAAGGAGTAGGGGGCCATGTCCGATGGGCAGACGCAAGCCGTCTCACCGTATAAGCGGATCATCCTGAAGGTTTCGGGCGAGGCGTTTACACATGACGGACGCCGCGGAATTACGATGGCGTCCGTCGTATCGCTCGCCGAGCAGACGGCTCGTGCCGCCCGGTTGGGGGCCAAGATCGCCATCGTCTTGGGCGGTGGGAACATTCTTCGCGGCGCGCAGTTCACCGCCGGCAATTCGTCGGTTCAAGAACGGACCGCCCACTACATGGGCATGTTGGCGACGGTCATGAACGGTCTCGCCCTGCAAGATGCCCTTGAGTCGTTGGGCTGTGATACGCGATTGGCGTCGTCGATTCGAATCGAGGCCGTCGCCGAGCCGTACGTCGTCCGTCGCGTGTTGCGTCACTGGGAGAAGGGCCGAATCGTGATCCTGTCTGCCGGAACGGGGCGTCCCTTCGTGACGACCGACACGGCAGCCGCGCAAGCCGCTCAAGAACTGGGGGCCGACATCGTGATGAAGGCCACCCGCGTCGACGGCGTCTACAGCGACGACCCCGAAAAGAATCCGCACGCGGTGTTGTACAGTGAATTGTCGTACGACGACGTCATCCATCAAAAACTGCGCGTGATGGATCCCGAAGCGGTTACCAAGTGTGCCCAGTCGAAGCTGCCGATCTTGGTCTTCAACTTCCAGAAAGCAGGAAACATCGAGCGTGCCGTGCGCGGCGAACGCCTGGGTACGCTCATTCGGGAACCGCAAGAATCGCAAGATTAACGGCGTTTTGCACGGTTTCCGTCGGCCGGTGAAAGCTGCGGATCGACACCCTTCGTGAGGAGAACCTTCCGCCATGACCGAAGACGAAATCTTACTGACCGTCGAAGAAAAGATGGAAAAGGCCGTGGCTGTGTTGAAACAGTCGCTGGCCGGTATTCGCACCGGTCGCGCGAATCCCGGTTTGGTCGAATCGCTGAAGGTCGAGGCGTATGGTTCTCCGACGCCGTTGAAGCAACTGGCTACAGTCGGGGCGCCCGAGCCGCAAACGATCGTCATCCGGCCGTTCGATCCGGGAACGCTCAAGGATATCGAAAAGGCCATTCAGTCGAGCGAGCTGGGGTTCAATCCGCAGAACGACGGACGCGTCATCCGGATCAATGTTCCGCCGTTGTCGAACGAGGTTCGGCAAAAGATGGTCCGTCGGATCAAGGATCTCTGCGAAGAAGCGAAGTTGGCGATTCGGAACATTCGGCGCGAAGGCAATAAGGCGGCCGATGCCGCCGAAAAGGCCAAGGAAATGTCCGAGGACGATCGCGATCGCGTGAAAGAGAAGATCCAAGAGCTCACCAAGAAATACGAAGATCAGGCGAACGAGGCGGCCAAGGCTCGCGAAAAGGAAGTGCTTGAGGACTAAGAGCTTACCTCGGCGATCGACCGCGTTGTTTACCGGTTTGTCGTCACATCTACGAATCGCCCGGAAATAAGAAACGCCCGACGTTGGGTTCGACGTCGGGCGTTTGTGTTGTCGCTCAACCGGGGATGAAACCGAGAGTTCTTACTCGGGGAGCGTTTCCGGCTTGTATTCGTGGTCTCGTTTCCGCAAGACTTTTGCTTCGAGAATCTTGTCGGGTTCGACGTCGGTATCGCGCTGCGGATCCCGCGGCTGTAGCTTGTCGACGACGTCCATACCCTTGATGACTCGACCGAACACCGTGTGCTTGTGGTTGAGATGTCCCGTGGGCATGTAGGTGATGAAGAACTGGGAGCCGTTGGTGTCGGGTTGCCCCGTGTTCGCCATGCTTAGGCTTCCACGGAAATGGAGTCGCGCGCCGGGCAAATCGTATTCGTCGCGAATGCGGTAGCCGGGCCCTCCGGTGCCGTCGCCGCGAGGATCGCCGCCCTGTGCCATGAAGCCGGGGATTACCCGGTGGAACGCGATGCCGTCGTAAAATCCCTTTTCGACCAGCGAGATAAAGTTCGCTACGGTGTTGGGCGCTTGGTCTTCGAACAATTCGACGACGATATCGCCCTTGGTCGTCTTGAGGAGAACACGCGGTAGATCGTCGGCCTCGGCTTCGGCCTTGCGGAGTTCTTGTTCTTTGGCCCAGGCTTCCTTGTAGAACTGCACGGCGTTGGAGTAGTACTCGACTTCCTGATCCTGAATGCCCGAGTCACGCACGACCTTCAGGTACTCTTCGCACTTTTCCCACTGTTCCAGGGCGAATGCGGCTTTCGCCATCGCGATGTAGATTGCCGCGATCTGAATGTTGTGATCGAGCATCTTTTGCCCGAGAGCCATCGCCTCTTGATAGCGACCGTTCTCGGCACGGTAATTACAGATCTCGCACAAAAACGGGATGAGCTGGCCGCCGCCTTTGGGATTCTCGTCGAAGGCCTCTTCGGCGGCTTCGAACAACTTGGGCATCATGTCGTCGGTTTGGGCGATCAGCGATTCGTATTCCTGCCGCAGTTGCGCCCGTTTGACCGATCCGGCACTTTGGTACTCGAGCCGAATGTCTCGCACTCGGTCGAGCAATTCCGTCCACGACTTGTACATGCTTTCGAATTCTCGCAATTTAGGGCCGACTTCAGTCTGTGCAGGCGTCGCGGCGTCTTCGGCCCGAACGGCATTGCGGCTACTCGGAAGTCCAAGAAGGACGACGGCTGCAAGGCAAATGCCCAATTTCCACGGAACCGAGGCGCGGTAACTGGAAACGACACGAGATACCGACAAGAATGAAGTCATCACAAATAATCCACCCGGAACGAAATCGGTTTCGAAGCCTGGTCGCGACCCGATTGCAGGCGACGCTTCGCAAACCGTGATCCAACGATGCTCGCCGGGACAACGGGCTTCCCGGCTCGGACGAACGACAAACCCTTCATCTTAAGAATATTGACGGGCAACGCAACAAGGCAAGCGTTTCGTCGGCCTTGATGGCAGCCGATCGGTCGATTGCGTACCGTACAATGTTCGCCGATGAGGGGGCGTTCTTGGCCCAAAAATCGAGGAATCTACGGCGAAACGGCATTTCGCATGGCGCGACGACGAAAGGACGATCTCCGGCACGGCGGTAAACACGCGGTGAAGTCTCGAAATCGCCCCGAGACGGTCGCTCCGGTCGGGTTACGGATCGTCGCCGGGCGGTTTCGCGGCCGCAAACTTGCGTACAGCGGCGATCGTCGCGTTCGCCCGATGAAACAGCGGGTGCGCGAGTCGTTGTTCAGTATCCTCGGAGGATCCCTGGACGGCTATCAGGTCGTCGACTTGTTTGCCGGAACGGGCGCGTTGGCCTTGGAATCACTCAGTCGCGGGGCGACGCGGGCGATTCTCGTCGAGTTGCATCGTCCCACCGCCGCGTGCCTGCAAAAAAACATCGTCGCACTCGGTGTCGAGTCGGAAACACGGCTGATCGTCGGCGACGCATTCAAGCGGGAAGACGTTTGGTCGCACCTCGACGATGCCCCCTGGATCGTCTTCTGTTGCCCCCCCTACGAGCTGTTTCACTCACGGCGCGGGGAGATGCTGACGCTGATCGAAGGGATCATTAGTCGATTGCCCGGCGAGAGTGCGTTGGTGGTCGAGTCGGATGTCGCCTTTCCGCCGTCGGCGTTGCCCGACGCCGAACGGTGGGACGTGCGACGCTATCCGCCGGCCCAATTGGCGTTTTATTTCACCGATGCCGAGGTTGAGCCCGAGGCGTAATCATCGCCGGTCGCATGGCGAAGAGGACACCCATGGACGTTCGCAATATCCGTGAAGTCGAGCCTTTCATCACCAAGGACGGTTCCGAAATTCGCGAGTTGCTGGCCTATCGAAACTCGTGTATTCGCAATCAATCATTGGCCGAAGCCCGCTTGCCGCCGGGCGGGGCGACTCAGGGACACCACCACGTGCGCACCGAGGAAATCTATTACATCTTGGAAGGCGAGGGACGCATGCAACTTATGGATGAGTTGCGCGACGTAGGTCCGGGGGATGCCATCGCCATTCCTCCGGGCGCATATCATCGCATCGAGAACATCGGTGATCGACCGTTGGTGTTCTTGTGTTGTTGCGCTCCCTGTTACGAACACGACGACACCGTGATGGCCGACAACCCTTCCTGATAGGGGTATTGTCGGGTTCTCTCAGGGGTTGGTGGGGCGCCTTCTCGGCATAATCCGTCGATTCTAGCGGCAGATTGAGCCTCTCCGGCGAATTCGGCGCGACTAGTCTCATATGCCTGCGCCGAATTTCCGATTCAAACCGATACCACGAGCCATGTCGTGCGCTGATGGCTGATTGCCTAGTCTGTGCAGTTTGTGTGTTTTGCGGCTTCGGTGCGTGGCTTTCGGTTCGCGGGTGGTGAGAACCGTGCCGATTCATGACCCAACGGCAAAGCCGGACGTTCGTACGGCGAAGGGGGACCGACATATGCAAAAGGAACGACGCGAGCCGACTTGGCCGTTCCTGGTGATTTTGGCATGCCTGTTCGTGCTGAGCGCCACCGCTCCCAGAGCATGGCGATCTGTGGAGCGGCAAGCGCCGCCGCACCTGCGCGGCGATTTGGCGCAGCATCGGCCCGAGCCGAGTTCCGAAGAACCGGTTCAACCGGCGAAGGCGACGCCGGATGAGGCTCCCCGAATCGCTTCGCCGCACGAGCCGCACGACGGCTTGACCTACGTCGCCCCGCGTCCGCGAGTGGGCGCCGACGCCGAGACGGTATTACTTGAAGAGATCCAGACGATCGTTGCGCCGTCCGTCGATTCGACGCCGCAAATGCCGACTTTGGAAGCCCCGAGTGAAGAAGAGGCTTCGGCCGTCGATATCAACATTGCTTCGCAGCAGCCCGAGGAACCCGTGGAGGATCCGTTCGACGTGAACATCGTCGAACAACCGCCGATCGAATTGGGGCCGCGACCG
>CAYVVR010000197.1:0-7427 GCA_964454655.1 uncultured Planctomycetaceae bacterium
CCGATTTGGGGCAATCGGCGGAGTTTGGTAATCTCTGCCTATGAGCATCGTCAAAAGTGCGGCCGTCTTTCTGACTGCCTTTGCCTGCGGTTGGATCATGATGGGCTTGGAAATCCTCGGCGGACGCATGCTGTCCCCCGATTTCGGGAGCGGTGTGTTCGTTTGGGGGAGCATCATCAGCGTCTTCTTGCTGTCGCTGAGCGTCGGATACTTTTTGGGCGGCAGCCTTTCGGCCCGGTGGCCCTCGCACCGCGGATTGGCGACGGTCATCGTCTTGGCGGCGATCGCCCTACTTCCGACTGCCTTCTGGTATCGCGATATAAGCGGCTACTTCGTTTTGTTGGACTGGAACGAACGTTGGGGGGCGCTGGCTGCGGCGTGTGCCTTGTTCCTCGTGCCTTCGTGCTTGCTGGGGATGGTGTCGCCGTATTGCATTCGATTGTTGGTACGCGATGTGACGAGCTCGGGGGCGACCGCCGGAAGACTGTATGCCGTTTCGACCGTCGGCAGCTTCTTGGGATGTTTGCACACGGCCTTTTATTTGATCTTGTGGGCGGGAATTCATCGCATCCTCTTGAGCGCCGCGGGGTTGTTGGTGGCGACGGCCGTTTTCTTGTCGATCGTTTTCGAGGCGGTCGAACGCACGTCGAAACAACAAGGAGAAGATGCATGATGCGCGTCGGCTCGATTCGTGGACGAACCGCGGCCTGGATGCTCGTCGTGTTGTTGCCGGTCTCGGCGATGACCGCTTGTACGAGCCGTTCGCAAGGGGAAACCCGCACGTTGTTCGAGCGGGAATCGCTTTACCATTACGTGCGAGTGGTCGAGCAGGGCGACGTTCGCTACTTGCAGTTTCGCCGCAGCGGCTCGGACTACGACGAGTCGGCCATTCGGTTGAGCGATCCGCTCGATTTCCCGCTGAACTACTATCGGCTGATGTTTGCCGGGTTGGCGCATCACCCGGAACCGAAACGCGTGTTGTTCGTCGGGTTAGGCGGAGGCACGCTTCCCCGGGCGCTGCATCATTACTTTCCGCAGGCGAAGATCGATGTCATCGAGCTGGACGAGATCGTCGTCGATGCGGCCGTTCGCTACTTCGGGTTCCCTCTCGACGATCCGCAGATCGACGTGTACATCCGGGACGCAAGAGTGCAAATCAACCGCTTCGTCCGAGAAAAACGCACGTACGACTTGATCTTTCTCGATGCCTTTCGCGGGGGATACATTCCGTATCATTTGACCACGCGAGAATTCTTCGAGGCCGTGCGGTCGATTCTCGACAAGAACGGTGTGGTGGTCAGCAATCTGCAAGCGGGCTTTCGATCGTACGACTATCACCGGCGGACGTTGGCGGCCGTCTTCCGCAACGACTGGTCGTACGGCGATCGGGCGAACGTGATCGTCGTCGACAGCAACGAGCCGAACCCGCCGAGTCATGAAGAACTGGTCGCCCGCGCACGGCAGTTGCAAGAGAAACTCGATTTTCGATTTCACCTGCCGTCGATCGTCGAAGCCGGGGGCGTGCGCGACAACTACCAGCGCTCGGGGCGAATCTTGACCGACGATTACGCGCCGACCGACGTGCTGCGCAACCTACCTCGCGAGTAAGTCCGGCGAATGGCTCGACGCCGCATCTCTTTGCCTCGAATCGAGCGGCCTGCGTGACTGCTGCGCTAGCGTCGGCCGAAGGCCTCTTTTTCGAACGGATTTTCCAGGTACGGATCGACCCCGCGAAGGAGCAGGTAAAGCCAGCAGCCCAGGTAAGCGGGGATGAAAAAGAGCCCCCACCGCATGTACTGCCGAACGTGGACGTGCTCGTGATCGCGAGCCGCATCGAGGGCCGCTTGATCGATCCCCAGGATGACGTGCCCGAAGGTGACCGCCGAAGCACCGCGAAGCGGCACGAGACGGCGGAGAAAGAACGCGGCCCAACCGCCGTGGAATTCGAAGGCCCCGGCGCAAAAGGTGCCGTGGCCTCCTGTGGCGAGAGTGAGCAGCCCTTGAAGCAATCCGAACAGCGTCACGGGCCCGGCCCAAAGGACGCCGAGCCCGTTTTGAAGGAGTCGCCGCAGATTGCGACGGCGATCGGACGGGCGAGAAGGCGGAGGCATCGTTTCCTATCTTTGCTAAGCTGTGTATTTGTCAAGAAAAATGTTCGGATTCCGTGAGATTTTCTTCCGAAACGCCGTCGATTGAACGGCGGACGGCGTAATTTTGCAAGTACCTTTTCCGCCGAGAGTTAGACCGAAATTTTGACGCCGGAAAACCGCTCCCCCCGATCGGATTGCCGTTCGAGAACCGACCATGTGTCAACGAGTTACGTCGATCGTTTTCCGAAAGGTTGACTTCGAAGACAGGAACGCTAAACTAACAATCGTTCCCTGCATCTTGTGGTAGCATCTTGTCGATACACGATATGTGGGGTAGGTAAGGGAGCACTTGGATTGAGACGGGTCGGTTCCACGGCGGTCGGGGTTTAACTCTTTCGGTCTTGTCGACTGTCCCCTGAACGAAGTATTTCGCGGGTCCTTTCTTTTATCCGTGATGCCATGCGCGAGTTGGTCACCGATCGGTCCGTTTCCCAGTGCCATGTGAACGGATGTATATGGATTCGATGGAATACGGCGTGATCGTCGGCAATTTGGAGGCGGATCATGAGCGAACAGGAAGTTGCGGCCCGGAATGCCGGGGCAGAAAAGCATGTCGATACAGTGGGATTGCGGATTCAACCGCGGTTTTGTCCTGAGGATGTCGCGTCGCCGTTCGATACGGTGACCTGGACGAAACGTACCGCGTCGATCAAGGGGGCCGACGGCACGGTCCACTTCGAGCAGCACGATTGCGAGGTGCCCGAATCGTGGAGCCAGTTGGCCACCAACGTCGTTGCGAGCAAGTACTTCTACGGCGAACAAGGCACGCCCGAACGCGAGACCAGCGTGCGGCAGTTGATCCACCGCGTGACCCGCACGATCGCCGACTGGGGGCGTGAGGACGGCTATTTCGCCTCGGACGCCGATGCCGAGAATTTCTACCGCGAGCTGACCTGGTTGTGTCTGCATCAGCACGCGGCGTTCAATTCGCCCGTGTGGTTCAACGTGGGCTTGTACCACCAGTACGGTATCAAAGGGGCGATGTGCAATTGGCGGTACGATGCCGTCAAGGGCGAGGCGGTCCAGCCCGAAAATCCGTACGAGTACCCGCAGTCGTCGGCCTGCTTCATCCAAAGCGTCGACGACAACATGGAAGACATCATGGAACTCGCCCGCAGCGAGGCCATGTTGTTCAAGTTTGGCTCGGGCACGGGCACCGATCTTTCGACGTTGCGGTCCAACCGCGAGAAACTCTCCGGCGGCGGAAAACCTTCGGGGCCGTTGTCGTTCATGCGGGTGTACGACCAAATCGCGGCGGTCGTGAAAAGCGGAGGGAAAACCCGCCGTGCCGCGAAGATGCAGTCGTTGAAGGTCTGGCACCCCGACATCCTCGAGTTCATCGAGTGCAAGTGCAAGGAAGAAGAAAAGGTCCGCATCCTCATCGGTAACGGGTATTCGCCCGACGAAGCATACGGCTCGGTGCTGTTCCAGAATGCGAACCTGTCGGTGCGGGTGACCGACGAGTTCATGGAAGCCGTCGAGGCCGATCGGCCGTGGACGACCCGTTGGGTCACCGATCCCAGCCGCGAGGGACCGACCTACGACGCCAAAGAACTGCTGCGCAAGATGGCCGAATCGGCGTGGGCCTGCGGTGATCCGGGGGTGCAGTACGACACGACCATCAACCGCTGGCATACCTGCCCGAACTCGGGGCGAATCAACGCCTCGAACCCGTGCAGCGAGTACATGTTCTTGGACAACTCGGCGTGCAATCTCGCCAGCATCAACCTGATGAAGTTTCGCCGCGACGACGGCACGTTCGACTACGAACGGTTTGCCGCGGCGTGTCGCATCGTGTTCATCGCCCAAGAGATTCTGGTCGATCATTCGAGCTATCCCACGCCGCGCATCGCCAAGAACAGCGTGTTGTTCCGCCCGATCGGGTTGGGGTACACGAACCTGGGCAGCCTGCTGATGGCCGGCGGCTTGGCCTACGATTCGAACGAAGCCCGCGGCATGTGCAGCGCCGTCACGGCGATCATGCAGGCGGCCGCCTGTCGGACCAGCGCCGAGATCGCTCGCGTGAAGGGACCCTTCCAAGAGTTCGAAAAGAACCGCGAACCGATGCTCCGCGTGATGGAGATGCACTGGGAGCACGCCGAGCGGATCGAGGCCGCGCCGGAATATCTCAAGGAAGCCGCGCGGCGAATGTGGGACCAAGTGCTCGCCGACGGCCGGCGGTACGGTTTCCGCAATGCCCAAATGTCGGTGTTGGCGCCGACCGGCACCATCAGCTTCATGATGGATTGCGACACCACCGGCGTGGAACCGGATATCGCCCTGGTCAAGTACAAGAAGCTTGCCGGCGGCGGCATGATGAAGATCGTCAACCGAACCGTTCCGCTGGCCTTGCGGACGTTGGGTTACGACGACGAAGCCATCGAAGCGATCGTCGATTACATCGAAAAGAACGACAAGATCGAAGGCGCGCCGCACCTGAAAGAGGAACACATTCCGGTGTTCGACTGTGCCTTCCCGCCGCCGGGCGGAGGACGTTCGATCGCCTGGCGGGCGCACATCGCCATGATGGCCGCCGCTCAACCGTTCATCTCGGGGGCCATCTCGAAGACGGTCAACATGCCTCGCGACAGTAAGCCGGAAGACATCGCCGCGGCCTACATGGAAGGGTGGCGATTGGGCCTCAAGGCCTTGGCCGTCTATCGCGACGGTTCGAAAGAAGCCCAGCCGTTGACCACCAAGAAAGTCGAGAAAGACTCGGCCGAGCAAAAGGTCGTCGCCGCTCCGCGACGCGAGCGGTTGCCCGATACGCGGCAATCGGTCACGCACAAGTTCTGCGTGGGCGGTCACGAGGGCTACATCACCGTCGGCTTGTATCCCGACGGACGGCCCGGCGAACTGTTCATCACGATGGCCAAAGAAGGAAGCACCATCGGCGGCCTGATGGACTGCTTCGGTACGGCCATCTCGATGGGCTTGCAATACGGCGTACCGTTGGAGGTGTACGTCAAGAAGTTCTCCTTCACGCGGTTCGAGCCGATGGGCTTCACGACGAACCCGGAGATTCGTCACGCAACCAGCCTGGTCGATTACATCTTCCGTTGGCTGGGCGTGACCTTCCTGCCCGGCTATGCCGAAGCCAATCGCAAGCGGCAAGCCGCCCAAACGAAGGAGGCCGCATCACCGGGGGACAAAGCCGTGAAGGAGGACGGCGAAGCAGAGACCGGGCCCGCCGCCACGAAGGCAGGCGGGCGCAACGGTTCCCCCGCCAAGGACGTGCCGATTGCCGACGAAACGACGACCGTCGAAGTACCCGCCCCGCATTTCGCCGGGCGATTGACCGAGGCTGCCGTCAAGAAAAACGGTGATACCAAGGGGGCCTCGCAATTGGCGGCCGTCGGCGTTCAACTCGAACGCGAACGACGCTACGCCGGATTCCAGTCCGACGCGCCCTGCTGTGAACGATGCGGTGCGATTACGCGACGTGTCGGGGCCTGCTACCTGTGCGATCAGTGCGGGCATTCCGGCGGTTGTTCCTGAAATCGACGGAAACCGTTCGCTCCCGATCGCACGAGGCGACTCCGGCGGCGAACTTCACCTCGACATGATGTCGACATACGGAATGCGGTCGAGCCGGTTTTCGGTTCGGCCGCATTCGCTTTCTTGCCGTCATCCGATTCGGTTCCGTTTCGACAACAGGGGTGTTGCCGAGACCTCTACGGGCGGAAACACGGTACCGCTTCGCGCTGCCGATTATCATAGGGACGACAGAACGATCGACGCCACGAGGCTATCGACGTGGCGTCGAGCACGCATCCGAAACATGAAGGAGCTTGGCATGGATTACCGCAACACGACAAGCACCGTGCTAACCGGGATTATCGCGATGAGCCTGCTCGCGGTGGGGATCATTCCGGCTGCGGCGGCGTCGCGTCCGCCGGGCGACCGACCGAATTTGGTCATCTTGTTGGCCGACGACCTCGGCTATGCCGACGTCGGTTTCAACGGTTGCCGCGACATTCCCACGCCGCACATCGACTCGATTGCACGGCAGGGAGTGCGGATGACCCAAGGCTACGTGAGTTTCTCGGTGTGCGCGCCCAGCCGGGCCGGGCTGATCACCGGCCGATACCAGGATCGGTTCGGGTTTTGTCGGAATCCCACGATCAACCCGGCGGTTGAAACGGCCGGCCTCCCTTTGACCGAGCGCACGTTGGCCGATCATTTGGCGAAGGTCGGTTACACGAGCGTTGCGATCGGAAAATGGCACCTGGGAACGCATCCGACGCTGCATCCGCTCGAGCGAGGTTTCGATGAGTTTTTCGGCTTTCTTTCGGGCGGACACAATTACTTTCCCGAGGAGCTCACCCTGGAAGATCTCTCGGAGGTGCGTCGGCCTTGGGAGTGGTATCGCACCAAGTTGTTACACAATCACACGCGCGTGGCCATCGACGATTACCTGACCGACGAGCTTTCCGACTTTGCCGTATCGGCGATCGAGAAATACGCCGATCGTCCCTTTTTCTTGTACGTCGCCTACAACGCGCCGCACACGCCGCTGCAAGCCACCGAAAAATATCTCGCCCGGTTTCCGGATATAAAAGATCCCAAACGGAAGACCTACGCCGCGATGGTCAGTGCCCTCGACGACGGCATCGGACGCATCCTCGAGGCGATCGACCGCCGGGGGTTGGCCGAAAACACGCTGGTCGTTTTTCTTTCCGACAATGGCGGCCCGTTCAAGGTGAACGGATCGCGAAATCTGCCGCTGCGGGACGGGAAGGGAAGTCCTTTCGAGGGCGGAATTCGCGTGCCGTTCGCGATGCGTTGGACGGGCACGTTGCCCGCGGGCGTCGATTACACGAAGCCGGTCATTTCGCTCGACATCGCCGCCACGATTCTTGCTCGCGCAGGCGTCGAACCACCGCGCGACAAACCGCTCGACGGCGTCGACTTGTTGCCGTACTTGACCGGCAAAAACGACGGTCGGCCGCACGACGTCCTTTACTGGCGTTGGTTCGGTTCGAACACGGCGGCGATTCGCGAAGGCGACTACAAGTGGATCGCCAACGGCAAAGAGAAGCCGCCGCAAACCTACCTGTTCGATGTCGAGCACGATATTTCGGAAAGCCGCAACTTGGTAAGCGGTGAAGCCGATCGCGCCGCACGGTTGCAGGCGAAGTGGGAAGCCTGGGCTTCGCAGATGAAAGATCCGGCGTTTCCCGGGCTCGGGACGTGGAATCCTGCGGCCGAAAAGAACGACCGGCGATAACAGCACCTTGTCGCCCGAAGGCCCCCACGCTCGATAGGTCGCGGGGG
>CAYVVR010000198.1:0-7402 GCA_964454655.1 uncultured Planctomycetaceae bacterium
ATATCGCCAGCGGCGGAAACTTTTGGCCCGTCGGCGACGTGGTCGACGCGCACTCGTATCCGCACCCCGCATTTCCTTTCGACGATGGCGCCGGCGGTCGGTTCGACGATTTCGTCAAGGTCGTCGGGGAATTCGGCGGGCACGGGTATCCTTTCCGTGAGCATCTGTGGGATGCGAGTCGCCGCAACTGGGGATACGGCGGCCTGCCCCAGACCAAGGAAGAATACGAGCAGCGTTATCGGACGTCGATCGAAATGCTCGACGCATTACGCAAGCAGGGGATCGCCGGAGGCGTATACACGCAAACCACCGATGTCGAAGGCGAGATCAACGGTTTGATGACGTACGATCGCAAAGTCAAGAAGATGCCGCCGGAAGACCTGGCGGCCATCAATCGGCGATTGTACGAACCGCTCTCGGAAACCGACTCATCGGGCGTGCAAGATCGCGTAACCAAGACCGCCGTGGTGAAGAACCCGCCGGTCATGTCGCCGGAGGAAATTCGAGCCGGGTTGGCTGCGCACGATCATGCCTTGTACATCAAGGCCGGATGGATCCGCGATCCGTATATCGTCTTGGGGCCCGACGACTATTACTATCTGACCGGCACGCAGCCGAATCCGAAGAATCCGCGGGAAGTAATCGAGCCGTACAATACCGGCTTGGGCGAAGGGAGCGTTGTCGGTGAGTACGTGCGGGTGTGGCGAAGCAAGGACTTGATCGAGTGGGAATACCTCGGCGAGCCGTTCAGTATCAACGACAGCTTTCCCGTGAAGGTATTGGGGCAAAAGCCCCAACGCCGGTTGATTTGGGCGCCCGAGCTACATTGGACGGGCGATCGCTGGGCGTTGGTGCATTGCCCCTCGGTGGTATCGACGTTGGCGTTGTCGGCCGGTCCCGACATTGCAGGACCTTGGCAGTACCCAATGGGAAAGGACCAGCCGCGCATGCACGATCCCTCGTTGTTTCGAGACGACGACGGCACGTGGTACCTGCTTTGGGGCAACACCATGGTCGCGCCGTTGGCCGCCGACTTTTCTCGGCTGACGGCCGAACCGGTTCGGATCGATCCGGCCGGGTATCGGATTCATCCGGTGACCGGCGAAAAGATCAGCCGAATCGGGCACGAAGGCGCCACGATGAAAAAGATCGGCGGTAAGTACGTCCATTTCGGCACCGCTTGGTCCACCGACCAGCCTCGCAAAGGGACTTACAATCTTTACTATTGCACGGCCGACAAGCCGACCGGTCCGTTCGGACCTCGACGATTCGTGGGACGTTTCTTGGGCCACGGGACACCGTTCCGAGATCGTGACGGCAAGTGGTGGTGCACGGCGTTTTTCAACGCGAATGTGCCGCCGATTACTCCCGAAGAAGCACGCTCACGCGACTTGAGCGATAATGCGTACACGATCAACCGTCAGGGCGTCACGATCGTGCCCTTAGACGTTCGCGTTCTCGACGACGGTGATGTGGCCATTCGCGCAAAAGATCCGAACTACGCCGCTCCCGGCCCGGAAGAAGTCCAGAAGTTCGACGACTGACGGCAGATCGGCCGCTTTCGTCGCCGGCGTTTTCTGCTTGAAAGACGGGTAGGAAATCGACCGTTTACCGAATCCGGGAGGCGCCCGCCGAAAGCGGACGGCCTCCCGGTTTGCCGACAAACCCACGCCGATTCGCCGTTTTCGGTTTCGGTTCGACACCGCGACGCCGTCGATTCTCAGCAAGCGTCCCCCTTGATCGGCGGGCGCGAGGCGATAAGATGGTATGCTATTGGTGCTTAGCCCTGTGCCGAGCGGCCACCATCTGGCATGTTGCCGTACAATCGTATTCTGATTGCGGCAAAACGAAAGCAGTTGCGGCAGAGGTGGGCTCTGGAACACGGTCGGCTGCCATTGAGGCTGTAGCTCAGCCGGTAGAGCAACGGACTTTTAATCCGTAGGTCTGGGGTTCGAATCCCCACAGCCTCATTAAGTCCTGTTCAAGTAGTGACTTGCGACGATTGTTCTTCGGACGCAATCGGCTGTACGGATTCTAATCCGTTTTCGCCGCATCCGTTCCGCGGGGCTTCCGCGGCGATCTCTTCTCTGGACCGCAAAGATTCTAAGGCATCAAGTGCGTTTTTGGCTGCGTGCGCGCACAGGCGCAGCGATCGCGTGCAGGCGGCCGCGTCTATCGCTGTTTCCTCTGTCAGGCCGCAAGCGTCAATCGGTCGGGCCTTCGGCGTTACGGCGTTGGGATTGGGAAGGCAGCTTACGCTCTTGGGGGGCCGAATTCATGGGTTTTCCGGTGAACTTCTTGCGCTGATGATGCGTCCAAACGGCACACGAACGGGAGGGTGAAGCCTCCCGGTCCAGTCGTGTTCCCAGGGTTGTCCATTTTCCCCGTTTTGCGGGAATATCGGTCGTGCGTTAGGGATCCTATCGGCAGGACGAGAGGATTGCACACCGGCCCTGGCGATTACCCGAGGATGAGGGCGGGGACGGTTGTGCCGCGTGCGTTGCTTGTGGCGGTTGTCGGAATCGTACGGCTGGCTGAGTGGTGATGTGGTTTCGGCTTGCGCTGTTCGCGCGAGCTACGTTTGCAAAAGGGAACAACGATTCGAAGCATCAACCGAGCAACGACACCGCTTTGCGGCGCTGTTGTTTGCCGACAAGCAAGCCCCTTCCGCATTCCCTAGCCGTCGACCGACCTACCCGCACTCGGCATACCTTGTGACCAGCTTGCCTTCGCCGAGACTCGGTACTCGGCGAGTTTGATGTTTTCTGCGTAACGCGGGCAACACGTCCCGCACGGCCGAACATTTTCCTCCATGAATCAAGGTGGAGTCATGATGCGTCTCGGCACTTCTGGCTTGCGTTCGTTTTTCTTGGTCTCTTGCGGCCGACATTCCCGGTTCTCGACGCTCGCGACTTCGATCCGTGTCGGATACGGTGCGACGCTGGTTGCCCTGTGCATGGTCGTGTGTCTCGGTGTGCTGTCGAAGCCGGCTTGTGCTGAGGAGTCCGGCGCCGACACACCAGCTCCGGCGGTTGAGCCGGTTTCGCCTTCCGGGGATGTTACGCCCGGTACCGAAGCCGGGGCGAATGCACAAGACGATGACGCGTTCCGGGAACGGACGATCTACATTCCGTACGACAAGTTGCGAGAGGTTTTCGAGCGAGAAGGACGCGGCGTGTATCTGCCGTATGAAGAGTTTCGGGCCTTGTGGGAGGCCGCTCGACGCAAGCCGGAAGCCGAACCCCAACCGAAATCACCCTACGGTGCCTTGATCAACGAGGTTCGTAACGATGCATCGATCGAAACCGACGTCGTGCGCGTAAAGTCGCAGTTGAGCATTACCCTACTGCACGAAGGATGGTTGACGGTGCCCGTGCGGTTGGGAGACACCGCCATCGTATCGGCGACTTGTGAAGGAAAACCGGCTCGACTCATATCACAACAGAACGGTTACGCCCTGTTGCTTGAGCACAAGACGAAAGAGCCGCAAGACGTGACCGTCGAGATCGAGTTTGCCAAGGCGATTACCCGATCGCCCGGCAAAAACGCCGTGTCGTTTCAGGTTCCCCAGGCGCCGATCGCCCGCTGGACGGTCCACATCGATCAACCCGGCATCAAAATGCAAATCACGCCGATTCTGGCTGCGACCGAGACAGCCTCCGAGAAAGAAACGACCGACGCGTCCGACGACGCATCGGTGTTGTTGGCCTTCGTCGGAGCGACGCCGACCGTCACGCTCGAGTGGACGCCGAAGGCCGAGGGGGCCGCAGGATTGGAGGCGTTGGTAAGTGTCGAGACGAAAACGCAAACGGTGATGGCCGAAGGCGTCGTTCGTACGCGAGCGGAATTCGATTACACGATCCGGCGTGCGGCGGTGGAAAAACTCGATATCGCCGTGCCGGCCGATCAGAAAGTCGTTTCGGTATTTGATCCGAACATCCGCCAGTGGTCGGTGCAATCTCCCGAAAAGGAAAGTGATCCGCAGGTGTTGTCGGTCGTTCTTTTCGATCCTGCGACGCAGACGCAGCACTTGACGATCGAATTGGAGAAGATTTTGGATCGGCAGGCCGAAGTGACGCTGCCGGTCTTGGAGGCCCGCGGCGTCGTGCGTCAGCAGGGGATTGTCGTCGTCGGAGCCGAACAAGGGTTGCGAGCGGAAGTCGTCGACCGCAAGGGATTGTTGCAGATCGACACGAGCGAACTGCCCGCGTCGTTGAAAAACGGAAACTGGAAATTCAGCTACCGATACGTGGCGTTGCCGGTCGAGGCCGTGTTCCGGTTGGAAAAAGTGCAACCGTTGGTCCATGCACGAAGTTGGGCGACGATCGACATCGGTCCGACGGCTTACAGGTTTGTCGGGCTGACCCAGTACGACGTGCAGCGGGCGGGTGTGTTCCAGTTGGCGTTAGAGGTGCCTCCGGAAGTTCCCGTGAATACGTTGAACATACGAGGGGCGAATGTCGGCGGCGCGCCGGTGCAGGTCGATCGCGTCGTTCGCGATCCCGACAATCCCAACCGCGTATTGGTCGATCTTTCGCGTCAGGCGTTCGGCAAGGTGGGATTGCAATACCAATATATGGTGGCGTTCGATCCCAAGCGTGAACTATCGGAAATCGGGCGACAACTCGACCTGACGCCGGCGATCTCGCGTCCCGACGACGCCTCGGTCGAATCGAACGAAGGGACGATCGTCATCCGTGCGGTGGGCAGTTTGTTGTGTGTTCCCAAACAGGTTGAGAATCTACGGCCGATCAGCCCGCAAGAGGCCTATCAAGGGCTCGAAGGCGACCGGGCCTCGCTGATCGTGTCGGGGACGGACACTGTTATCCAGGCGTTCGAATGGGCCCAGGAGTCGCCCGCGATTACATACACGCTCGAACGCCGAAAACCGCAGGTCGAGGTGCGGCATCTGTTGACGGTGGCCGTTGAAGACCGGGCGATTCGGTACACCGACGAGTTCCATTTCGACGTGCAATACGGCGGCGTCGAGTCGTTCCGAATCGACATTCCCGAGGCGCTCGCCGACGAGTTCCGCTTGACCACCCGCAATTTTCGGGAAGAGCGCATCAGCCCGGCGCCCGACGACGTCGAGCCGGGCTACCAGGCTTGGAAGTTCTCGGGGCCGCAAGAACTGCTCGGCAGCTACACGCTCACGTTGACTTGGACCCGCGAACTGTCGAACGAATTGGACAAAGCGCGAGATGTTCCCGTCGACGTGCCGCGATTGGTGCCGCGAAACGTGGATCAGTCGTGGGGGCAAATCGTCGTCCTCAAGGCCGAAAATATCGACGTTCGCGACGCACCGGGCGCCGAAGGTGTCCGGCCGATCGATCCCCAGCACGACTTGATGGACGGCCGCAAATTCGAGAACGCGGCAGGCGCGTTCGAATTTCACGGCCCTTGGAAGCTACAGTTGGCGGCGACTCGCTATCGGGTGCATCCCGGCAAGCCGACCGGGATCGAACGCGGGTTCGTCCGCGTCGTCGTGACCCGATCCGACACGATGAGCGTGCAAGCGATTTACCGACTTCGGAGCGTGCAACAGCGGTTGGCAGTCGAGCTTCCCGAAGGCGCCGTGTTGGATGCCGAACAACGATTGAACGGCAACCGCTTCCATCCCGAGACGACGATCGAGGAAACCGCGTCGCCCGAATCGGCCGACGAATCGTCCGAGGCGGTGTCGCCCGATGCGGAAGAAGCCGCCGCGAGTGCCGAACAAAGCCCGGACGGCGTCGGCAGACGGCGGTACTATGTGCCCTTAGTGGGAACCGAGCCGGGCGAACCGGTGGTCCTCGAGTTGCGCTATACGCTACCGGGAGACGGTAGCGAACTCCCACTTCCGACGTTTCCTACCGATCCCGATGTTCAGCCCGAAGCGCCGGCCGTCCAAAAGATTTACCTCGGCGTTTACCTGCCTGAAGAGACTTGCCTGTTTTCGCACAACGGCACTTGGACGGAGGAATTCACCTGGTCGCGTCTTGGGTGGAATCTGCGAGCCGTGCCCGGTATGAGCGATAGCGATTTGCTCGACTGGGCGAGTGAAGGGGTGACGGTAGGAACGTTCCCGACCGATGGAACGTTCTACGTGTTCTCGGCCGTCGATCCTCGCGATACGCCCCAGCAGCGACTTCGGCTTACGCTGGTCGACAATCGCGTGCTTCATCTTTCGGTAGCCTGTTGTGTGGCGTTGATCGGCATCCTTTTGTTGCCGTTCGGCTGGCGATCGCGAACGATCGTTGTGACGGGGCTGGTGGTCGCCTGGATCGCCACCTGGATCACGGCACCGATTCCGGCCCAACAAGTCGTCGGCAAAGGAATGGCCGGCGGCGTTGCCGTCATTGTGATTCTATGGGGCGTTCAGTGGCTGCGCCGGCTGTTCAAGAAGATTTCCGAATGGAGACCGCCGCTTCCACCATCCGACGGTGTTGCGGGTGAAACGCCGTTGAAATCTCCCGATGACGACGGTGTGACGGAGGCCGAGTTAGTCGATGCCGACAGTGATTCCGAAGCGGAAGGTGAGGTATCGTCCGAGGAATCCGAGGAAGACGAGACGCCGCTCGAAGACGAAGAGGTGATCCTCGAGCCGGATTTCGCCGAAGACGACGATTCGTCGGGCGACATCGTTCTCGGCGATCTGCCCGAGGCAGACGATGACGAGTCCACAACGGGTGACGAGCTCCCCGAGGATGACGAACGGGAGGACGAGCACCATGCGTGAACACGACACTTCTTTCCATCCGACCGTTCGTGCCGGTGACCGACCGACCGTGCGAGACCGGGAACGCCGTACCGGACGCTTGTCTGCGGCGATGCCGATCGCCGTGTTGTTGTCGCTTGTGCTGGCCGGCGCCGTCGCCGCGCAGCCGCAAGAGGTGCGCGAAATCTACGTCCCTTACGACGATCTGAACGTGCTCTTGCAACATGCACCGCGGCGCGTACTCGTCGACCGCGAAGAGTATATGCGGTTGTTGAAAGCGGCAAAGGTGAACGACGACAAGGCGCTGCCTCCGGTGGCGGGGGCGGCGGTTTCTGCGGAACATCGCATCGAGGTTGCCGACGGCCGCGTCGTGCTGCACTCGACGATCATGTTCGAGGCACTGAAAGACGAGCTTCAGGCCGTGGAGTTCGGCGTCGACGGCGTGGGCGTTCTCGCAGCGACGATCGACGGTAACCCGCTTCCGGTAGCTCGCCCCGATCCTGCGCGTGTGATCGCGTTCGTCGAAGGTTCCGGTATGCACCGGTTGGATTGGATGTTTACGACGCCGCTTCAAACGACGGCGGCGGAACAGTGGTTCCGCTTCCGCCTGCCCTCGGCCGCCGCGGAACGGACGATCTTGGAAGTGGCCGGAGACGTGGAAGTCAAGTCGGGGGTCGGCGTCGTCTCTCGACGGTACGACGAGGC
>CAYVVR010000199.1:0-7367 GCA_964454655.1 uncultured Planctomycetaceae bacterium
TCTGCCTACGGACTTGCCGTACACCGGGCTTTCCGGCCAGCCACGCCGCCAATTCCTCGACACGATCGACCGGCTCGATCCGCAACTCGGTAAGCTCTTGGTTTCGGTTTTCGGCAAGTTGCCGTTGAATCTGGTCGACGGGACCGACCGCGATCATCCGTCCCAGTTCGATGATCCCCACGACGTCGCAAATTTCGGCCAGTTCGCTGAGGATGTGACTACTGATGAGGACGGCCTTCCCTTGGTGGGCGAGTTGCCGGATCATGTCGCGCAACTCGACGCGCGCCCGCGGGTCCAACCCCGACGCCGGTTCGTCGAGAATCAAGGCAGGCGGATCGTGCACGAGAATACGCCCCAGGCTCAAACGCTGTTTCATCCCCTTGGAAAGGCCGGTGACGGGTTTCTCGGCCAGCGCATCCAAGCCGGTGAACGCCATCACCTCGGCCAACCGACGACGTCGATCCCCCGGCGAAAGGTCGTATGCGCGAGCAAAGAAGTCGAGATATTCCCAAACCGCCATGCCGTGATACACGCTCAGGTAGTCGGGCATGAACCCTAATCGTCGCCGCGCATGCTCGGGATCGTCCACCACCGAAAAACCGTCGATGAAGCCTTCACCGAGGGTGGGCAAGTCGAGCGTGGCCAAGATGCGCATCGTGGTCGTCTTGCCCGCCCCGTTGGGGCCGATGAAGCCGAACACCTGGCCGGGATAGACGGCAAACGACACGCCCGACACCGCGCGAACGTCGCCGAAGTATCGGTGCAACTCTTGAACTTCGATGTACGGCTTCGCGTCGTTCATTACCAATTCCCCATGACCAGCGCCCGCCCCGGAACCTCGCGAATCCGCGTTCCCACCGAGCACAAAAGCGGCTTTTCGGTTTCCACCAGAAACGCACGTTCGCCGAGAACCGCGCCGCCGTGGATCGCGCTTATCTGCCCTCCGTGCGGGGCCGTGATTCGCCGGGCCATCGTCGCGAGCATGGCCGCGAACCCTTCCACCGGTGGCGTGTTCGCAGAATCGCCCGTGCCGAGAATCTCCGCCACGTCGACCAATCGGGAGAGGACCCGGGCGGCCGCCTTGTCGGATACGGCCGACACGTTCCGCGTCTCACCCGGCTGGAGATCTTCGACGAGGTACAGTTTCTCGCCGTCCCGCACGATGCCTTGACGAATCGTCACGCCCAGCCGATTCGTCACTTCCAACGTTTCGCCCCGCGGCTCGACTTCGAACCGTGCATCCGTCGGTTTGTCCTCGGTGACCAGGAAGTGGCTCGACTTGCGGGGCTGAAGCCATCCGCTGAGAATCTGCTGCTGGTCGTCGAAACGCCACGAGCGACTACCCACGTGACTCAAAAGCGGCCGATCGACCGGCACAATGCACGCGTCCCGCGGAAACACCAGGTCGCGGCCCAACGACATGCCGGGACGGTACGTTTGCAGCGAAACCGCATGGATGTGCTTACGTGTTTGGTCGAGCCAAGCCGCCGAATAGATGCGTCCGCGAACGCCGATACCGTCTTCGAAAAGCGGAACGAGAACGCCGACGAGGCTCACGACGACCGCCGCCGTCGGCACGATCACCGTGAGCATGTAAGGCTGTTTGCTGCGAATGAAAAACCACACCGCCACGCCGCCGATGAACACGAAATAGAGGGAAACCAAGCCGATGATCGTCATCGGCGTCAGTAAGTTTCGAGCCGGGATCGCTTGTTTGACTTGCAGGACGTCGTGTGACCAGGGCGTCACTCGGTACCCCAGCGTGTTGATTTCCCGCGGACGTTCCGTCCACTCCGTCGGCGGCCGATCGACCAACACGATCCGGCCCCATGCCGCCGCGTATTCTCGCAGTTCCGCTTGCCCGGTGCGGCATTCGAACTTCTCGCTGCCCACCGGTTGCGGCGAGCCGGGCAGAAACCGCGAGCGCACGTTTTCTCGTTCAGGCGGCACGACGATAACCAGCGTTCCGCCGTTGTACACCCAACGGCGCAAGGCCGCGTTCACTTCGGGATGATACCTCTCGAGCCAGTCCACTTCCTCTGCCGAAAGAAGAACGATGTCGGCGTTCGTGTATCCGATCCAGCTTGTCGGAAAATTCCACAAGTCGAGCAAGAAGACGTTGTCGCCCTCGCGCACCTCGTCGGTTGTCGCTTCCACCGCCACCGGAACGTAATAGATCTCATTCGGGCGAGGTCCGCGCGTTTCGAAAATCGATTGCAGAGAAAGCTGCTCATTCCCCGCAGGCCGAAGAATTCGCGGCCGCTCGACCGGCGTGCCGCTCCACCCCATTTGCGATCGAATCGACAGATTTCCTCGCACGAACAATCGACCGTCGAGAACGATGCGTGTTTGTTCGGGCCGCACGGTCGACGCGGCGACATCCAGGTTCAGGATGTAAGGAATCGTCCCTTCGATGCCGGCATTCGGTGCCGCCGGGTCGAGCGTCATCGATTCCTCCACTCGAAATTTTGCATAGCTCGACTGGTCGACGGGCAGGTCGATTTGAACGTCGACTCGCCGCTCGTTCACCGAGGACCCTGCACCGCTCAGTTCGCCCCAATACGGCGTGTATCCGTGGCCCCACGTGGGCAAGACATAGAACGTCGCCTTTTTGCCATTCGGAAGAGAGACACTGTAGCGCACCGGCACCGTCGCGGCAAACGATTCGCTCGCCACGCCGACGACGAGCAGGACGATCGCCGCCAAGAGCATCGCCGACCGGCCTGTGTGCCCTCGCACCCCACCGATGCGTGCGTTCATGATCGGTCCTCCGTGCCTTGAGGCGACGTGTCTTGCGAGGGCTTCTCGGTCACGAGCACGGCGTTGAACACTTCCGCTTCTTGGGCCGCGTCCTTCGATACCGGCTCGACCGCGCCCCCTGCCGACGCGACGGCAAACGGACTATGTTTCGCTCGGAAACGTTCCGCAAGCGGCCGCGTCGCCCCGGCGCTGAGCGATGCGAGTGCGTACACCATCGCCGCGATCAGGAAAAACAGGGCCCCGTACCCGAACGCGGCAAGGATGGCCCTCGCCCAATCGGCCTGCTCAGAGGTCGCATAATAGGCCACCGACCCCAGGGCGGCCGCCGCAACCATCAACAGCAGCAAATGCCGGACAGTATGCCGAGGTAAGAACATTTTTTTGCTCCCGCAGCATGCGTGCGCGTACACACGCGGCTTCGAACGAACGAGGCATCCCCTTGTTCTACGCGATGCAGCTATTATCCACGCGTCCCCTCGTTCGAGCAACGAAAACGCCCAATTCGGGGGCTCTCATTCCAACCACGAGCGTATTCGTTTCTCGTCGTTCTTTCTTGATCCCCGACCGCCGGGAATTATTCGCGCCCTCGTGCCCAAAAAGCTGCGTTGCACGTGCCCGCCGGCTCAATCGGGATAGCCCAACCGCGTCACCCGCTCGGGAGAAGTCAGCGCGTCGAACTCTTCGGGCGTCATCAAACGGCAGTCGCACACGAGCTGTCGAATGCTCTTGCGTGATTCGGCGGCGACCTTTGCAAGGCGGGAAACTTGCTCGTACCCTAGCTTCTCCACCAAGGCGGTCAGGGTGGCCGTGCTGTCGTGCACGTGCCGACGACAACGTTCGGCGTCGGCTTGCATCCCGGCAACGCACTTTTCGGCCAACATCGTACACGCGCGGGCGAGCAAGTCGATTTGCGTGAGAAGACTGTCGGCCAGCAGCGGCAGGAACGCGTTCAGCTCGAGGTTGCCCGCAGCCGCCGCCTGCGTCACGATCGCGTCATGACCGATGACGGCCATCCCCGCTTGAACCGCGGCCTCGGGAATGACCGGATTGACTTTTCCGGGCATGATCGACGACCCGGCCTGACACGGCGGAAGCTTGATTTCTCCCAACCCGGCTTCCGGCCCCGAGGCCATCAGTCGCAAATCATTCCCTATTTTGACCAGGTTCGCGCCGCATGCCTTGAGAATGCCGGAGACCTCGACGAACACATCGGCGTTTTGGGTGGCGTCGACTAAGTTCTCCGCCCGGGCCAACGGCAACCCGGTGATCTGCCGCAAGTGTTCGACCGCACGGAAGATATACCTCCGCGAGGCCCCCAGCCCCGTTCCCACGGCGGTTCCGCCCAGGTTGAGCACGCGGAGACGTTCGGCACATTTGAAGATTCGCCACCGATCGCGGGCGAAGGCCTCGGCGTAGGCGCCCATTTCACGCCCTAGGGTGATGAGGACGGCGTCTTGCAGCTCGGTCCGGCCCACTTTGACGATCTCGGCGAACGCTTGTTCTTTAACCTGAAAGGCCTCGGCCAGCGTGACGACCGCCTCTTCCAAGCGGCGAAGTCCGAAGAGCGCCGCTACCCGCACGGCGGTCGGAAACGTGTCGTTGGTCGACTGATGCCGGTTCAAATCGTCCAACGGTGAGAGGATGTCGTAGCGGCCGGGGGAGTGTCCGAGCAACTGTAACGCTCGGTTGGTCAGTACCTCGTTGACGTTCATATTCAGCGAGGTTCCCGCTCCCCCTTGGTACGCGTCGACCAAGATGTGGGCATCCAAGCGTCCCTCGGCCATTTCGAGGCATGCTTGCTCGATCGCCCGGAATGTTTCCTCGGACCACCGCCCGGCCTCTTGATTCGCTCGGGCGCATGCCAATTTCACCTGCCCGTAGGCGTGGACGAGGGCCGGATGCACGCTTCGTCGGGCCAGGGGAAAGTTTTCAACCGCCCGATGGGTATGAATGCCCCACAAGACGTCGGCCGGAAGAATCGCCTCGCCCAACAGATCGCGTTCCGTTCTGGTGTCGCCCATGGGAATACCTTATATCACCCAGAAACTTGTGTTTATTTGTGCCAGCAAACCGTTGGTCGGCAAAACGCGTAGCAAACCTAAGAACATTCCCCTTCTGTCGCGGGGGAACGGTCGACGCATCCCTGGCCGAGGTCTAGAATTATATGTTCGGTTCTCGACAAATAAGAGGCTTTCGACGCGAGCCGCGTCGGCCGACTCGCGATTCGGCCCGCCCGTCATGCTTTCCTAAGGCGAGACCGAATCGGTAGTTGCCGTTGATTCAAAGGGATGATTCACCCCCAACGCCGTCCAGTCGCGTTTTCAATTCGGGAGTCGTTGCCGTGCAAAGGTTCATGCTGAAATCGAAGATCCACCGGGCCACCCTGACGGGTACCGAGCTGGACTACGAGGGCAGCATCGCCATCGATCGCGACCTGATGGACGCCGCCGACATGGTTCCCGGCGAACAGGTCCATGTCTTGAACATCAACAACGGCCAACGACTGATCACCTACGTCATCGAAGCACCGGCCGGATCGGGAACGATCGAACTCAACGGGGCCGCCGCTCGACTCGGCCAGAAGGGCGACCTGGTCATCATCCTCACCTACTGCGCCCTCGACGACGCCGAAGCCAAGAACTACACCCCCAAGGTCGTCAAGGTCGACAAGAACAATCGCATGATCTGACGGGACGCTCGGGCGGAAAACTCACCCCGCCTCGCCTTCGCCGTCGGAGCCGTCCGGCGCTTTCTTCTCGCATCCTTCGCACCGATCGGTAAGGCAGCTTTTCGGGTCGTCGATCTTGCGGACGGCCTGCAAGGGATCGTCGGGATCCCACGTCGCCATCTGTCGCCAAATCGCTTTGGCTTGGTCGAACTCCCCTAGGTGCACGAGGCACCTCGCGAGCCCGTCGGCCGCATAAAACATCGGTCGATTCGACAACCTGCGAAACGGCAAGCGTCCGGCGAAGCCCTGCGGCAAGGCTTTCAGCCCCAAATCGTACGCGTAGCCGAAATGCGCCCGGGCCAATTCCCAATCGCCCTCTTCGGCGGCAATTTCGCCCAATAGACGGTGGCCTTCGAGCAAACCCTCGCAACCGCCGACCAACCAGCGTAGTTCATCGACCGCAACGTCGATCTCGCCCATCTCGAGCATCCGGCGGACTTCTTCCAGATCGTCCTCGCGTTCCCTCACGTCGCGAGGAAAGACGAATTCGTATTCCGCCGCGTCGCCGGTTGCGTCGACGCGACACAGCCGAATGCGCGATGCGGTCGCCGAACCGGCGGACGCTTTGTCCCGGCGACCGCCGCGTTTTCTCTTTCGACCTCGTTGTTTTCCGTCGGTCATGTCGATATGAGAACTCTTTTTTCGGTCAAGGTGTTTCGCGAAGAAACGCCGCCGGTTCGCAAAATTCCGGCAATGCGTTACATTGGATACGTTTCTGGAGGGCGCATGGAACAGGGAAGTATTCCCGCTGCACGTGTCGACGCAACGTCGGTTCGGGCCAGCTTACGCGGGAATCGGGCACAGGACAACTCCCGGCTCCGGAAATCAAAGGGGCAGAATCACTCCATGGCCACGAACTCATCCGAGTCGCCGCTTTTCGCCGACATTCCCGAACGCGTCTCTGCTTTTCGACAAGCGATCCGGCGCTGGTATCGACGGCAAGCCCGCGATCTCCCTTGGCGTGAAGACAGCGATCCGTACAAAGTATGGATCAGCGAGACGATGCTCCAGCAAACGCAGGTGGCGACCGTGCTGGACTATTTTCAGCGATTCATCGCTCGCTTTCCCGACGTGCAAACCTTGGCAGCCGCCGAAGAATCGGAAGTGCTGCGTGCCTGGGAAGGATTGGGCTACTACCGCCGCGCCCGCCAAATCCATCGTGCCGCGCAAATCATCGTCGACGATTTCGACGGCAAAATCCCCGACACCTACGAAGCGCTCGTTTCGCTACCGGGCGTGGGACGCTACACCGCCGGCGCGATCTTGTCGATCGCCTTCGGCAAACCGGTTCCGATCTTGGAAGCCAACACCCGGCGTCTGTATGCCCGGCTGATGGGCCTGGGTGAACACGTCACAGCCGCGGCCCGGGAACGCACCCTGTGGGACTTCGCGGCCAAACTCGTCGCAAAGCCGTCGCCGGGCGAACTCAACCAGGCGTTGATGGAACTCGGAAGCCTCATCTGTACACCGCAAGCGCCGCTGTGCGACGAATGCCCCGTTGCCGAGTTTTGCGTCGCCCGCAGCGAAAACCGGATCGAAGGTGTCTCGACAACGTCCAAGCAGCCCTCGTCGATCGCCCGACACGACGTCGCCTTCTTGATTCGCCGGGCCGATGAAGTACTGCTCGTGCAGTACGCCCCGGGCGGCCACTGGGCGGGCTTGTGGGATTTTCCGCGTGTCACGTTGCCTCGACCGACCGACAAAGCGCCCGAGCGCAAGGCGGCCACGTTGTTTCGGGAACACTACGACCTGCCGGTACGCCCCGTCGGGCAACGGCTTCGGCGGATCCACCATTCGGTAACCCGTTACCGAATCACGCTCGATTTCTTCGAGGCGGAACCCGAAGGCGACGTTCCCACAAGCGGCGACGGGCACACCG
>CAYVVR010000200.1:0-7323 GCA_964454655.1 uncultured Planctomycetaceae bacterium
ATTTTGGGGGGGCAGTTGACTTCGGCTCGCGCATCGGGTATGCTTTTGTGCTTTGAATTTTGAGGGAAATTTCAGGCTGTCGTCATGTCCGTTCGCGTTCCTCCGGTCAACACGATAATCGAGCGTGGCGCCGTCGGCGTCATCGGCATTATCGTGATTATTGGCTGAGAGGGACCGCAAGGGCGGACGCGGCAGGATTACGAACAAAGCCGAAAGCCCCGAGGTCCCGAAAAGACCCCGGGGCTTTTGTTTTTGAGCTTCCGGGGCCGGGATCATCCGACACGACGTCGCGAGGCTTTCGTCGGCAGCCGCCGTTTTTTGAGCGAGGACCCTTTCCTATGCGACGCATCGAACTCTACGACACCACGTTGCGCGACGGTTCCCAGGCCGAAGGCGTCTCGTTTTCGCCTTACGACAAGATTCTGCTGGCAAAGCGGTTGGACGAACTGGGCTTCGACTACATCGAGGGCGGCTACCCGGCGTCGAACGAGAAAGACTGCGAATTCTTTCGCAAGATCAAGGAAGAAAACCTACAACACGCGACGGTTGCCGCTTTCGGTATGACGCGGCGCAAAGGCAAAAATGTCGAAGACGACGCCGGCTTGCAGGCCCTGCTGGCGTCGGGAACTTCGACGATCACCATCGTGGGCAAGGCGTCTTTGTTCCAGGTGACCGAGGTCTTGAAGACCGATCGGGAAGAAAACCTGCAAATGATCGCCGATACGATCGGCTACCTGGTCGACAAGGGACGAAAGGTCATCTTCGACGCCGAGCATTTCTTCGACGGTTACAAGTACGACGCCCAGTATGCCTTGTTGGCCGTTCAGACGGCGGCCGAGGCGGGGGCGTCGTCGGTCGTCTTGTGCGACACGAACGGAGGGAGTCTTCCCGAAGAAGTCGCCGATATCGTCCGGCACGTCGTGCGAACCGTATCGGTGCCGGTGGGCATTCATTGTCACAACGACGGCGACCTGGCGGTGGCGAACTCGTTGGCCGCCGTCGATGCCGGCGCGACGCAAGTTCAGGGAACCATCAACGGGTTCGGCGAACGCTGCGGCAATGCCGACTTGATCTCGGTGGCTGCGAATCTAGCTCTGAAGAAGGGGTACGACGTGCTCAAGCCCGGCGCGCTTGTGCACTTTACCGAATTGTCCCGTTTTGTCTTCGAGACGGTCAATTTGCCGCCACGGAACAACCAGCCCTTCGTGGGGCGGAGTGCCTTTGCGCATAAAGGCGGAATGCATGTCAGCGGTGTCGCCCGCACCACGGCAAGCTATGAGCACATCGATCCCGCGTTGGTGGGCAACGAGCGGCGCATTTTGGTCAGTGAATTGTCGGGTCGGTCGAACATCGTGGCGTTGGCGACCAAACGCAACATCGAGACGACGCCCCAGTTGATGGACAAGATCTTGGCCAAGGTCGTTTCGATGGAGCACGCCGGGTATCAGTACGAGGCGGCCGAGGGCTCGTTCGATCTTTTGGTCAAACGTTGTGCCGGCACGTTCACCCCACATTTCGAACGGCTGTCGTACCGGGTTAACATCGAGATGGAGTCGGACGGCCGGATCGTGACCGAGGCGACCGTCAAGATTCGCGTCGGCGACGAAATTCGACACGAAGTGGCCGAAGGCGACGGCCCGGTCAACGCGCTCGACGCGGCCATGCGAAAGGCCCTCAACGGTACGTTCCCCACCCTGGCGAAGATGCAGTTGGTGGACTATAAAGTCCGGGTGATCAATTCCGAGGCGGGAACGGCCGCGGGCGTGCGCGTGATGATCGAATCACGCGACGATCACGATACGTGGGGCACCGTCGGGGTGAGCGAGAACATCGTCGAAGCAAGCTGGATCGCCTTGGTCGACGCCTACGAATACAAACTGTGCAAAGACGAAGAACAAACGAATCGCGCTGTCGAGAATACCGAAGCTGCGAACGAGAAGACGGAAGGATCAGCCGACCATGTCGGGAACACCATCCCTGCCTGAGTTGCCCAAACAGTACGATCACAAAGCCGCCGAGGCTCGCTGGTACAAAGAGTGGGAGGCCAAAGGCTATTTCCACGCCGAGCCCGATCCCGATCGCGAACCGTTCACGATCGTGATTCCTCCGCCGAACGTGACCGGAGCGTTGCACCTCGGCCATGCGCTGAACAACACGTTGCAAGACATCCTCATCCGCATGCGACGCATGCAGGGATATTGCACGTTGTGGATGCCGGGTACCGATCACGCGGGCATCGCCACGCAAGCGGTCGTCGAGCGTCGTCTGCTCCAAGAGGAAGGGATTACACGCCACGACATCGGCCGCGAAGGGCTGGTGAAACGCATTTGGGCGTGGAAAGACGCGTACGAAGCGCGCATTCTCAGCCAGTTGAAAAGCATGGGGTGTAGTTGCGATTGGCAACGCACGCGATTCACGCTGGATCCGATTTGCGCCCGCGCCGTGCGGCACACGTTCTTCCGATTGTTCCGCGACCGATTGATCTATCGGGGCCGCCGCTTGGTCAACTGGGATACGCACCTGCAAACGACGGTTTCCGACGACGAAGTCTTTCACGAGCCGGTGCCGGGGCACTTCTGGTATTTTCGGTATCCGGTGATCGATCCGCAGCCGGGGGAACCGGAATACGTGACGGTTGCGACGACTCGTCCCGAAACGATGCTCGGCGACACGGCGGTGGCCGTCCACCCCGACCCCGCCGCGGCCCTCGACAAAGTCGAAGCCGAATTGAAGAAGCGATTGCAATCGGCGCCCGAAAAGGAAAAGCCCGAGATCGAAGCCGAGCTCGAAGCGCTCGCCGAACGCCGAAAGACGATGCTCGACCGGCTGGTTCAACTGCGCGACATGGCCTTGGCGGGCCGCGAGGTCAAGTTGCCGTTGATGGATCGCCCCATTCCTTTGATCGCCGACGAATGGGCCAAGCCCGAGATGGGCACCGGCTGCGTGAAGATCACGCCCGCCCACGACCCCAACGACTACGAAGTCGGTTTGCGTTGCGGCCTGCCGATGATCAATATTTTGAACCTCGACGGCACGCTGAACGAGAATGCGGGCAAGTACGCCGGGCAAACGATCGCCGAAGCTCGCGAAAACGTCGTCGCCGACATGGATCGTTTGGGTTTGCTCGAAAAGGTCGAAGAACGCACCATCGATTTGGCGCATTCCGACCGTTCGAAGACGCCGATCGAGCCGTTGTTGACCGATCAATGGTTCGTCCGCATGAAGGATCTCGCCCAAACGGCGATGGATGCGGTGACCGACGGTCGCGTGAAAATCACCCCCGCCCGGTACGCCAAGGGGTACTTGGATTGGCTTTCCGAGAAACGCGATTGGCCGATCAGCCGACAGCTTTGGTGGGGCCACCAAATCCCGATTTGGTACTGTAAGACTGCGACCGAGGAAGAACTCGAAAAGGCCTTCGCCGGGCGCGACGACGTCGTTTGGCAACGTGACGAAGAATACGATCAGTGGCTGATATGTGTGCGAGAGGGCGAACTCGAACCGGATGCGATTCCCGGGCATGAGCTGACCCGCGAAGAGGACGTCCTCGACACGTGGTTCAGTTCGGCGTTGTGGCCGCACTCGACGCTGGGATGGCCCGAAGAGACGCCGGAATTGAAGTACTTTTATCCGACCAGTGTGCTGATCACCAGCCGCGACATCATCACCTTGTGGGTCGCCCGCATGGTGCTGGCCGGGCTGTACAATACCGGCGAGATTCCCTTCCACGACGTCTACATTCACCCGAAGATTCTCGACGGTTACGGCGAGGGAATGTCGAAGTCGAAAGGCAACGGCGTCGATCCGGTCGACGTGATGGAAAAGTTTGGGGCCGACTCGCTGCGCTTCGGGCTGGCGATGATGACGACCGAGACGCAAGACGTCCGCATGCCGGTGAGCTTCGAGTGTCCGCATTGCGGTCACTTGCTGGAGCAAACGCGGGAAAACCGCATTCTGCCGCGAATCGAATGCCCTGCCTGCAAAGAACCGTTCGGAACGCAGTGGGCCGAAAAGCCCGAAGACAAGGCATTGAAACGCGGTCCGGTCGTCAGCGAACGGTTCGAGCTGGCGCGGAACTTCTGCAATAAGTTGTGGAACGCGTCACGCTTCTGTTTGATGAACCTCGAAGGATTTACGCCGGGAACGGTTTCCGACGATGAGCTCGCCTTAGAGGACCGCTGGTTGCTTAGCCGTCTCGCCGGCGTCACCAAGGCCGTTACGGAAGCCTTGGACGGCTTTCGCTACGCCGAGGCCGCCCGCACGCTGTACGACTTCGCGTGGGACGAATTTTGTAGTTTCTACGTCGAGATGGTCAAACTGCGTCTGCGGGACGAGGCGACGCGTCCGACGGCCCAACGTGTGCTGGCCCACGCACTCGACGTGTTGTTGCGGCTGCTGCACCCCATGATTCCGTTCTTGACGGAAGAGGTGTGGCAATTGCTGGCCGCGTCGGCCCCGCAGCGAGGCCTTCCCGAGCCGCAAGCCGCGGCCGAAAGCATCATGGTGGCGCCCTGGCCGGAAGTTGTCGAAGCGCACATCAACCCCGAGAACGAAGCCCGTTTCAAACGATTCGAGCAATTGCTTCGATCGCTGCGTGAGTACCGGATGAAAAACGGTATCTCACCGTCGCGCGTGCTCGAGGTCGAGATTCGCTGTGATGCGGAAACGGCCGCGTTGCTCGATCCGATGCGACCGTACTTCCGCTCGATGGCGACCGCGTCGATCCTCTCGTTGGGCGAGGTCGATCCCGAGGGGTTGACGACTTCGGCGGCGGTGCTCGACGGCGTCGAAGTGTTGGTCCGCCTTTCGGAAGAAGAACGCGAGACCGAAATCGCGCGTCAGAAAAAAGAGCTCGCCAAGCTCGAGCCGCTCATTGCCGCCAAGCAAAAGAAGCTCGCCAACGAGCAGTTCGTCAGCCGTGCCCCGGCACAGGTCGTCGAGAAAGAGCGGGAAACGCTCCGCCGACTCGAAGAACAAAAAGCGGCCGCCGAGGCCGTCCTCGCCAAGTTGGGCGGCGCCTGAGCGGTCGCCGGCCCACTCGATCGGCGACGTGAACGCGGTGCCGTGATCGGATGCAAGCCGATGCCTGAGCTTCCCGAAGTCGAGACGATGTGTCGCGGCATCCGGCCGATCGTCGGCGGTCGGATCGTCGACGTGCGGCGTCCGAAAAGCCGATTGCAGCCGATCACCTATCGCCCTTCGTTTCGGCGGCTTGTCTCACGATTGACGGGACGTCGCGTCGAAGGGATCGAGCGGCTCGGCAAACGTGTCGTGCTCATCATTGAAGGCGAACTACGACTCGTGATCGAGCCTCGCATGACCGGTCGCGTGATGCTCGATCCGGCGGAGTCTTTCTCGCACGTACGGCTCGAGCTGACGGTGGAGCGCGATCGCGGAGAGACTCATCGCGTGGTGTTCCGCGATGTGCGAGGATTGGGTGTCGTCTCGCTGCTCTCAGCCGAGGCGGTCTCTCGCGAGCTCGGGCCGTCGAAGCTCGGGCCCGATGCCCTGGCGATTTCGGCCGAAGAACTCCGTCGCCGTTTGGGGGCACGCCGCAGTGCGGTGAAGACGGCACTGCTCGACCAAAAAGCTCTGGCGGGAGTGGGCAACATCTACGCCTCCGAATCGTTGCATCGGGCCAAGATCCATCCGGCGACCCCTTGTTGTCGCTTGAAGCCGGCGCAGTGGAAACGGCTGCACGAGGCGTTGCTCGTCGTGTTGAAGCGGGCGATCGCGTTACAAGGTTCCACCTTGGGCGATGGTGCCTATGTGACTCCCGACAACGAAGCCGGTCGGTTTCAGCGGGAGTTTCTTGTCTACGGCCGCGCGGGCGAGCGCTGTTTGCAATGCCGTCGCGGAAAGATTCGACGCATGGTGCAAGCGCAGCGTTCGACGTTCTTTTGCCCAGTTTGCCAACGATTGCCGCAGCAAGGCGATCGATAAACGGCAGGCTTGCCGCGGGTTGCTTGGCCGAGAAAAAGTGTCCGACAACCTCGACGCTCTTCATTTTTTTCGAATAGCCGTTGCCATTCTCAGTGGGTATCGCTGGAAGCGCAGGCGTACTCGATCGGGGGATGTTCCCGAGCGGCTCGGCGCTAAGGTTTGAAACATCAGGAATTTGCTTGCGTCGGTTGCACGGGTAGTTACAATTTTGGCAGTGCAAATTGGCGCAGAAATCCGGCCGTTTGCCGCCTCGGTCACGTCGGCCGAGTCCGCCTTCCACCGGTCCCGCCTGAAGTAGTAGTGGTATGCCCTCGGTTTGGTCCCTTCGACTCGTTGCCGGGGAATCCGGCGATTTCGCGTCGACGGGTTCCGTTTCGCACCTCGATTCGTTCCTCTGCTCGGTGGTACCGCAAACACACGGCGCGATCGGTCGCCGTCGAGATGGGAGAGGTTCGAGCCGTCGGCCCGGGAGCGAAGCAAAGGTTTGAAGTGCCGCTCCGGCAGAGAGGAGAGTGAATCGTGAAAATTCGACGTTGTCGCGGAAACACCTTGTTTCGAACGAACCGACGAGAGTTCTTGACCGTCGGGGCCTTGGGAGCTCTGGGCATTACGCTGGGCGACTTGCTGGGCATGAAGTCGTTTGCATCGGCCGCACCGGCGGCTGCAGGGGCGACCTTCGGCAAAGCGAAGAGTGTGCTGCACATCTACCTGCCCGGCGGCATGGCCCAGCAAGAATCGTTCGATCCCAAGCCGTACGCCCCGCTCGAATACCGCGGCTCGTTCGGTACCGTGAAGACGAACACCGGCGAGTTGTTCAGTGAAGCGTTTCCGAAGACGGCGCAAGTGGCCGACAAGGTCACGATCGTTCGTTCGATGACGCACGGCGAAGCGGCCCACGAACGCGGCACGCACAACATGTTTACCGGATATCGTCCGAGTGCCGCCGTGCAGTATCCAAGCTTGGGGAGCATCGTCAGTCACGAGTTCGGTCCGCGCGAGAACCTGCCGCCGTACGTGTGTGTGCCGAACATGCCCAATCCGTACGCCGGACCGGGATACTTGAGCTCGGCGTTCGGGCCGTTTTCATTGGGAGCCGATCCGGCGAGTGAGAGCTTCCGCGTGCGCGATTTGACGCTACCTTCGGGAATCGACGAAGAACGCTTCGCGCGGCGACGTTCGGCGCTGGATGCCGTGAACGCCCATTTCGCGGCGATCGAAAAGTCGGACGCCGTCGATGCGATGGACACGTTTTACCAGCGAGCGTACGCGATGATCAGTTCGCAAAAAGCCCGCGAGGCCTTCAATCTGGCCGCCGAGCCCGACGCTGTGCGCGATCGCTACGGACGCAATCAGGCGGGGCAGCGATTGTTGATGGCACGT
>CAYVVR010000201.1:0-7318 GCA_964454655.1 uncultured Planctomycetaceae bacterium
GCCTCGACTACATGAAACTCGGCCAGCCGTCGCCCACGCTTTCCGGCGGCGAAGCACAACGCGTCAAGCTCGCACGCGAACTGGTCAAGATCAGCACCGGAAGAACGATTTATTTGTTGGACGAGCCGACCACCGGTTTGCACTTTGCCGATATCGAACTATTGCTCAAGGTGCTGCACGGCTTCGTCGACGCGGGCAACACGGTGGTCGTCGTCGAACACAACATCGACGTGATCAAGACCGCCGACTGGATCATCGACTTGGGACCCGAAGGCGGTGATCGCGGAGGCCGCATCGTCGCCGCCGGAACGCCGGAAGACGTCGCCCGTTGCCCCGAGTCGCACACCGGTCGCGTGCTGGCCAAGGTTCTCCCCGGCACGACGCTGCCCGCCTCGGTCGCGCCCAAGCAACCGAAAAACGGCAAACCGAAACGCCGTCGACGAAAAACGCCGGTGCATCAGGCGATCGTCGTTCGCGGGGCGTCGGAACACAACCTCAAGAGCATCGACGTCAAGATTCCGCGCGATCGCATGACCGTCTGTTGCGGGCCCAGCGGTTCGGGCAAAAGCTCGCTGGCGATGGATACCATCTACGCCGAGGGACAACGCCGGTACGTCGAAAGCCTCAGCGCGTACGCTCGGCAGTTCGTCGGCCAAATGCAAAAGCCCCGCATCGACCATATCGAAGGCCTCTCGCCGGCGGTCGCCATCGAACAGAAACGCGCGGGAGGAACGCCGCGTTCGACCGTGGGCACGATCACCGAAATCTACGATTACTTCCGCATTCTCATGGCGCGATTGGGCCAACCGTATTGCCCCAATTGCGACCTTCCCATCGGAACCCAGACGACCGACGAAATCGTCGCCAAGGTGTGCGATCACCCCGAAGGCACGCGACTGTTCTTGGCCTCGCCGGTCGAAGTGCACGTCGGAGAAAAGTACGAAGACCTGTGGGACGAACTGCGGGCGTCGGGATACGCCCGCGTGCGGATCGACGGTCGCACGTACTCGCTCGACGAAGTCCCCACGATGGACCGCCGACGCCGACACGAGGTTCAAGTGATCGTCGATCGGTTGGTCATCCGCAAAGACAATCGCGCCCGCATCGCGCAAAGCATCGAGACGGCACTCGACCTAGGAAAAGGCGTCGTCCACGTCGTCTATCCGCAAGACGACAAGCCCGAAAAGCACTGGCCGGTCGCCGTTCACAGCATGCACTACGCGTGCGACTCGTGCGGAGAAAGTTTCGAGCAACTGTCGCCGAACAATTTTTCCTTCAACAGCCCGCTGGGTTGGTGTCCGGCGTGCGAGGGTCTCGGCGTGCAACGCGGCGAGAACGCCTCGTTTCTGATCCGCAATCCCGAACGATCACTCGACGAGGGCGCCGTGCACCTTTGGCCGGCCGACCGCTCGCCGTTGGCTCGCGCAATGTTGTGGGCGTTTTGTCGCGAAATGGGCATTCCCCACGACGTCCCCTTCCGCGAACTCGACGCACGGCACCGGCGAGTGATCTTTCACGGGGCCGAGGGCCGTGAGTTCGTCGTTCCGCGTGCCTTGCTGAAGGCGGCCGAAGCGGGCAGCTATCCGACCGATGCACGCGTCTTCCACGCCACCGCGTCGCGGAACCCCGAGGTGTGCCGTTTCAACTACGAAGGAATCAATACGGCGTTGACGAACGCTTCGCGGATGTCGACCCGTATCCGCGCAATGCTCGGCGACATCATGGACGAAGTCGAATGCTCGTTGTGCTACGGCAGCCGCCTGCGGGCCGACGCCGCCGCCGTACGCTTCCGCGGACGCACGATCGACGGTTGGTGCCGTCTTCCGCTGCGGCGACTGTTGGAAGAAGTCGAAAATTGGCAACTCGATTCCCGCGAACAATCGATCGCCGGAGACGTCGTTCGCGAAATCGCGGACCGCACGCGGTTCTTGGTCGAAGTGGGCCTCGATTACTTGACGCTCAATCGCCCGGCGCCGACGCTTTCCGGCGGTGAGTCGCAGCGTATCCGCCTGGCCGCCCAAGTCGGCAGTGGATTGTGCGGGGTACTGTACGTGTTGGACGAACCGACGATCGGGCTTCATCCCCGCGACAACCGCCGTTTGCTGAACGCCCTGAAAAAACTACGCGATTTGGGCAACACGCTGCTACTGGTGGAACACGATCGAGAAGTCATCGCGGCGGCCGATCACTTGCTCGATTTCGGCCCCAAGGCGGGCCATGCCGGGGGAGAAATCGTCGCGCAAGGTCCTCCCGACGTCGTCGCCAAAAAACGCAAGTCGGTCACCGGTCCGTACCTGCAAGGCAAGAAGGCGATCCCGATTCCGCGGAATCGCCGCATGCCGCACCTGTCCGACTCGACCGAATCGGCCGGCAAAGCCAAGCGAAAACACGCCGCCCCCTTCGTGCACGCGAAAGATCGGGCCCGAATCGTGCCGCCCGGCGGCGGATGGTTGGAAATTCACGGTGCCGCCCATCACAACCTGAAAGGTATCGACGTGGCGATCCCGCTGGGAACGCTCACCGCCGTCACCGGGGTCAGCGGCAGCGGAAAAAGCTCGTTGATCGAAGACATTCTCTACCAGGCACTCGCGCGACAGCTTCACCGGGCAGGAACGACGCCCGGCGCGCACGACTCGATCTCGGGCATCGAACTGATCAACAAGGTGATTCGCGTCGATCAACAGCCGTTGGGGCAAACACCGACCTCGAACCCGGCCACGTTCACCGGCGTGTTCGACCTGATCCGCCGGCTTTTCGCCCAACTGCCCGAAGCGAAGATGCGCGGCTTCTCGGCGCGGCGTTTCAGCTTCAACGTTCCCGGCGGACGTTGCGAAAAGTGTGAAGGCGCCGGCTACCGCAAGATCGAGATGCACTTCTTGCCCGACGTATGGGTCGAATGCGACGCCTGCAAAGGGAAGCGATACGACGCCGAAACGCTGTCCGTAAAATACCACGGCCAAAGCATTGCCGACGTTCTCGAAATGCCCTGCGCGTTGGCCCTGCGGCTGTTCGAGAACATTCCCAAGATTCGCCGCATCTTGCAACTTTTGTGCGACGTAGGATTGGGCTACGTCCGCCTCGGACAACCGTCGAACACCCTTTCCGGCGGTGAAGCCCAGCGAGTCAAGCTGGCCGCAGAATTGGCACGTCCCGACACCGGCAAGACGTTGTACCTGCTCGACGAACCCACCACCGGGTTGCACTTCGAAGATCTCTCCCGATTGCTGGAAGTGCTCGCACGCCTGGTCGACCTGGGCAATACGGTCGTCGTCATCGAGCACAACCTGGATGTCATCAAGACCGCCGATTGGGTCATCGACCTGGGCCCCGAGGCGGGCACCGAAGGCGGATACGTCGTCGCCGCCGGTACGCCCGAAGACATCCGCCGCCATGCCGATCGTTTCCGCGAATTGCGAGATTCGAGCGAAGCGGGAAAACGAGGCAAAGCTCAAATTCGTTTCTTGAACGACGCCCGTACGATCGCCGAAGTTCCCGGCGCCGGTACCGTCTTCTATTCGTACACCGGCGAGGCGCTGGCCCCCGTGCTCGACGCCGGACCTTACCAGGAACGCAAAAAGTACGATCCCGAGCTCGAAACCAAACGCCGCGAAGGCGACCTCGACATCGACGAAGTCGGTGCCGAAATCCCCATGCCGTGGGAAACCGACGGACGCCGTTGGCACACCGAGTTACGCACTAGTCGCTCGGGCGAAGAGGTCCGATGGGACGGTCGCGCGCTGGCCGCCGTCGTCGATTACATCGACGCCACCGACCGCTTCAGTCCCGTCGATTGGAATTCGCAAACGATCGTCGAAATTCGGGCCAAGAAAAAATCGGCCGGGTGGTTTTTCCACGCCATCACCGGAGAACGGTGGTTGCTGAAGATGAAATTCCGCACGGCGAGGAACACCTTCGTCGCCAAAGAGCTGATCGAACAACTCGACCTGAAACCGCTCAACGAAATGCCCGACCTGCCGTTGTACGGTCGGGAACCGCGAACGCACGTGACGAATCGGTCGGGACCGTGGCAAGAAATCGAACTGCGCGTGCATTCCTTCGACGAAATCGATCGCCCCGAGTTCTGGGCCTTCCTCGACCGTGCGATGGACGGCTTCCTGCGGGTAGTCGAGAAAGCCGAAACGAATCCGCAAGACTTGCTTCCGTGGAAAGCCCTCGGCAAGAAATGGCACACCTTGGACCGAGGATTCCCTCCCGGCACGTCGCGACGTTGGAACCCCGAGCTTCTCGACCGCCTGTGCGAATTGCTGTTGCAGGTCGTCCCGAACAGTCGCATCGGTTGGAAGAACAAAGTGACCGTCCCGTTCGTCCATCCCGACACGGGCACGGCCTGGGCGATTTTGCACACGAAGCGTCCGAACGCCTTGCGATTGGTGCTGCCGGTTCCCAAGAACCGCATCACGCAAGGTCGCATCTTGTCGATCGGTCGTTCTCCGTCGATCGACGGCTCGCGCGACGACGTCGATCACGTCCGACTACGCTTCCGAACACCGGCCGACCTGAAACCGACCGAATTGCTGGAACTGCTCAAGGAATGCGCCGAGGCCCAAGCCGATCGCCCCGACCGGAAGACGTAACCCGGCAGCTTTCGCGTGTGAAAAGGCGATAAACCGCCCGCGACGCAAACCGATTTCGGAGACACATCCCGATGCTCGAAAACCTGATTCCCGGCAGGCTGTTGTTTCGATGGACCTTTCCCGTCCGCCGACACGACACGCTTTGGACCGAGCAGGGAACGCCGCTCGGCGACGCCGACATCTTGCCGAACACGACGGAATTAGACGGTCGTCGTCCGTTTGCGACCGTCGCCGTGGGTTGGAATCCGTCGGGATTGGCGATTCGCTTGATCGTGTCGGGCAAGAAACAGTCGCCTTGGTGTCGGCGCAGCCGCATCGAAGACAGCGACGGCCTGCATCTTTGGATCGACACCCGCGGCGTTCGCGATGTCCACCGAGCCTCGCGGTTTTGCCATCGCTTCGCGATCTTACCGTTCGGCGGCGGCCCCGAAGAAAAAGATCCCGTCCGAGCGGCCGTACCGATTCCACGCGCTCAAGGCACACCGCACCCCCGACGTCCCGATGCCGTGCATTGTCGCTCACAACGCCTCGACGACGGCTACCGGCTCGACGTCTATTTCGAGGCCGATGCCCTCACCGGCTACGATCCCGAAGAACATTCGCGGCTGGGCTTCAACTACGTGGTCGTCGATCGCGAACACGGTCAACAATCTTTGTCGGTCGATTCCCCGGTGTTTCCGTTCCCTTCCGATCCCAGTTTGTGGGCGGGGCTCGAGCTGATCTCTTGAGCGTGCGGCCGATTCGGCAACACCCCTGTTGCGTTCATTTGTCGCGCGTTTGACGCGATCCCCAGCAGTTCCCACACGGGACGTACCATGCGACGGAATTCGCTCCGAGGCATGGCGACCGTTTGCCAACTGGGCGAAATTTCGACGGCCTTCTGACGATAGACGGCAAGCTCGATTCCGACGAAGGCGTACAATCGCCGTTGGTATTCGAACACCTGTTCGGCGGGCAGGGGAGAGCGATCCTTCACTAGGTGATAGGCGAACACGAACAATCCGGCAAAGCCGGGACCGAACAGCCTTTCCCAGCGGTCCAACGAAACGAGATCTTCTTCGAAAGCCCAGTTCCGCCAGTAGTCGGAACCACGCGGCCCCGACGGAAAGCGGCGTCCTTTCACGTCGACCAGCCAGTTTACGCCCCCGGCTGTGACGATGAAATCGAGACTTTTGATCGACTGATCGGCTTCGCACAGGCTGCGTTTGGCCTCGTCGACGGCGATGTAGGGCACGCGAAAGTGCCGCAAGAACGCCTCGAATGCCGCCTCGTAATGATTGGCTCGATCCGCCATTCGCATCGCCCCCAATCGGCGTCCCCGCCCAGGTTTTCCCGAGGACGCCTAATCGCCTTGTCGACCGACCGATCGAACGTGACGCCGAAACACCCGATTCGGCTACGTCACCGGAACCGGCGCAGACGCAGGCTGTTGGTCACCACGCTCACGCTACTTGCCGCCATGGCGCCGGCAGCCGCAGCCGGAGGAATCCCGATGCCCCATACGGGAATCAACACGCCCGCAGCACATGGAATCAAGATCACGTTGTAAATCAACGCCCAGGCGAGATTCTGCCGGATGATACGCAACGTTCGCTTGCCCAACCGCACGAAACGAACGACCGCCCGCAAATCGTTTTCGGCCAATACGACATCGGCCGATTCGACGGCCACGTCGGCCCCCGAACCGATCGCAATGCCCACACTTGCCTCGGCCAGCGCCGCGGCATCGTTGATGCCGTCGCCGACCATCGCCACGGGCGTTCCGGCTTCTTGCAGTTTTCGGACGGCGGCATGTTTTTGCTCGGGCGTGCGTTCGGCTTCCCATTCGAGGATGCCCAGTTCCTCGGCCACGCGCTCGGCGACGGCGTGCCGATCGCCGGTAACCATTCGAACACGCAAGCCTTCCGCCCGCAACTGTGCCACCGCTTCGCGGCTCGACTCCGAAACGGCATCTTCAAGGACGATCGTCCCCAAGCGTCGTCGCCCCAAGGCAACGTGAATGACCAGCCGACCGTCGGTTTCTGCCGCCGATTCTTCGAACCTGCCGATTTCCGCCGCGAGCAACTCGCGCGATCCCACCAACAGCGGTTCACCCCGCCAAGTACCGCGGATGCCTTTTCCCGGTTCGATGCGGACGTTGCGAGCCGGTTCGACGGGGATCTTTCGTTCTCTCGCCGTGGCCAAGACGGCCTCGGCCGCCGGATGGCCCGAGCCCGCCTCGGCGGCGGCCGCAGCGGCCAACAATTCGTCTTCAGTAACCCCCGATGCCGGCGACACTTCGCACACCACCGGCTTGCCCAAGGTGAGCGTCCCGGTCTTGTCGAGAACGACGACTTCGACGCGGGTAATCGCCTCGAGGGCGGCCCCGTCCTTGACCAAGATACCGAAACGGGCGGCCGTCCCGCTTGCCGCGACGACGGCCGTCGGCGTCGCCAAGCCCAGTGCACACGGACAAGCGATCACCAACACGGCCACCAGACTGGTCAACGCCGTAGCGTGCTCGCCGGCGATCCACCATGTCGCAAACGCACCGAATGCGATCAACAACACGACCGGCACGAACCACGCAACGACGCGATCGGCAAGGCGGGCGATCGGCGGCTTCGAGGCCTGCGCCTCTTCAACCAGCCGCACCACCCTGGCAAGCATGGTTTCGTCGCTGCGTCGCAAGACGCGGCACGTGAGCGAGGCGCTGCCGTTGACCGTCCCGGCCAACACCAAGT